>JASKZX010000190.1 GCA_030147435.1 Savagea sp.
GAAAAAGCGACAGTTCTCGTCGATATGTTCGGTCGAGAAACAAAAGTTGAACTAGAGTTTGAAAAAATTCGTAAAGTAGACTAAGATTAAACTTGCGAGATATTTTAAAAGGTGGTATCATTTCAAAGGTCAAGCTTACATTTTTTATAAAATGTAGCTCAATGACAATCTACCGGCATTAGTCGATAGACACATATTGAAGTGGGAGGGGCAACCCAGTGACCACACTACGGACTTTAAGGAGGTGTGTCTCGTGGCTAAAAAAGTAAGCACAATGGTAAAATTACAAATCCCAGCAGGGAAAGCAAACCCGGCACCACCAGTTGGACCAGCATTAGGTCAAGCAGGTATTAACATTATGGGATTCTGTAAAGAATTCAACGCAAAAACAGCAGACCAAGCAGGAATGATCATTCCTGTTGAGATAACTGTATTTGAAGACCGCTCATTTACTTTCATTACAAAAACTCCACCTGCATCAATTTTACTTAAAAAAGCAGCTAAAATCGACAAAGGTTCAGGTGAACCAAACAAGAAAAAAGTTGCTACAGTAACTGAAGATCAGGTACGCGAAATCGCAGAGTTAAAAATGGAAGACTTAAACGCTGCATCAGTGGAAGCTGCGATGGAGATGGTTAAAGGTACAGCGCGCAGTATGGGAATCACTGTTAAGTAATTTTCATACACGTCGTACGTTTCGTAGGTTGCGCCTTTTCTTAAGAAGGGACGCAACCTTATTCGTGGGAGGTATAATTCCGCTAGCACCACAAAGAGGAGGAAATATTAATGGGTAAAAAATTCGAAGACGCGATCAAAAAAGTTGACCGCGAAAAAGAATATGAATATACAGAAGCAATCGAGCTTGCAAAAGAAACAAGCACGACAAACTTTGACGCAACTGTAGAAGTTGCATTCCGTTTAAACATTGACGTTTCTAAAAACGATCAACAAATTCGTGGAGCAGTAGTGCTTCCAAACGGAACAGGTAAAACACAAACAGTTCTCGTTTTCGCTAAAGGCGAAAAAGCGAAAGAAGCTGAAGCTGCAGGAGCAGACTTCGTTGGCGATGCAGACTTAATCGAAAAAATCCAAGGCGGATGGCTCGATTTTGACGCAGTCGTTGCAACACCTGACATGATGGGAGAAGTTGGTAAAATCGGACGTGTCTTAGGACCAAAAGGTTTAATGCCAAACCCTAAAACAGGAACAGTTACTTTCGACGTAGAAAAAGCTGTTAGCGAAATCAAAGCAGGTAAAGTAGAGTACCGCGCTGATAAAGCAGGTATTATCCACGCACCTATCGGAAAAGTTTCATTTGAAACAGCTGACCTCGTGAAAAACTTCGAGAAAATGTTCAACACAGTTCTCGCAGCACGTCCAGCAGCAGTTAAAGGAACTTACATGCAGTCACTTCACGTGACAACAACGATGGGACCTTCTGTTAAAATTAATCCTTTAACAGCAGTACCAGCTGACGAAGAATAATAGTTGACAAACGTTTTTGTCCTATGCTATGCTCTTTCATGGTTATAAATTGAATATCCATTTGTACCGAAGACAGTAGGGGTGGCTTGCCACATAATGATCCTACCGAGGACTGACGTTTATTAACGACTATTCTACCCTCATGTCTTCTTATGGAAGAATGAGGGTTTTTTATATCGGTATAAGTGCAACAAGTAATGAGGAGGTGTCAATATGAGCAAAATTTTAGATGCAAAAAAAGCAGTAGTAACTGAAATTGCAGAAAAAATGAAAACAGCATCTGCTGTATTAGTAGTAGACTACCGTGGTCTTAAAGTGGAACAAGCGACTGAATTACGTAAACAATTACGTGAAGCAGGAGTAGACTTCAAAGTTTACAAAAACACGATGACACGTCGTGCGGCTGAAGAAACAGGATTTGAAGCATTAATTCCACATTTAAAAGGACCTAACGCAATTGCATTCTCAGAAGAAGACGTAATTGCACCTGCAAAAGTATTACATAACTTCGCGAAAGAAAACGAAGATTTAGTAATTAAAGCAGGAGTTATCGAAGGTGAAGAAGTAACTGTAGAAGAGATTCAAGCTCTTGCAGAACTTCCATCACGCGACGGTCTTTTATCTATGCTTCTCAGCGTGCTCGAAGCACCAATGCGTAACGTTGCTCTCGCAGCAAAAGCAGTTGCAGACAAAAAAGCAGAAGAAGGCGAAGAAGAAGGCGCATAAGCATCTCTTTCGTCGAGTGGCTTAACACTCAACAACAAATAAAAAACAAAACCTATTAGGAGGAAATATACAATGACTAAAGATCAAATCATTGAAGCAATCAAAGAAATGACAGTTCTCGAACTCAACGAATTAGTTGAAGCAATCGAAGAAGAATTCGGCGTAACAGCAGCAGCACCAGTAGCAGTAGCAGGAGGCGGAGACGCAGGCGGCGGAGCTGAGCAATCAGAATTCGACGTTATCCTCGCTGAAGCAGGAGCACAAAAAATCAAAGTTATCAAAGCAGTTCGCGAAATTACAGGCCTCGGCTTAAAAGACGCGAAAGCAATGGTAGACGAAGCGCCTAAAGCAGTTAAAGAAGGCGTAGATAAAGAAGAAGCTGAAGAACTCAAAGCGAAACTTGAAGAAGTTGGCGCAGTAGTAGAACTTAAATAAGAAGCGATTCTTACAAAAGCGAAAGCTCGTTCATCGGACGAGCTTTCTTTTTTTAACGAGGACTCTCGTTGATGAAGCTTCATGCAAGGCGTGGATTTTTCATGAACGAAGAGTCTCATGTTTTGTCACAATTTCCATAAACGAAAAAAAGAAGAATGTCAAGGTAAAAAATTGACTAAGTGAAAGTTGTATGCTAGCATTGTATAATGCATATAATGTTGCACCTTTATGCACTCATAACTGTTTGACGCAAGAAAAATAGTTTCAAAAGATGGAGCAGTCGCTCACATCGAGCATAAAGTAATTTTTGTATCAATGGACAGTCAGTATAAGTAAAAGTAATGAAACCGAAAATGAGCTCTCGATTTAGACTCGTTTTCTTTTTGTTTTTTCGCTACTTGTATCGTTACGAGTCAGTGAAAAACGACTATTGTTTGAGGGGTGAAAGAGTTGACAGGTCATTTAGTACAATACGGTCAACACCGTCAGCGTAGAAGTTTTGCGCGAATCGAAGAAGTGTTAGATTTGCCAAACTTAATTGAAATTCAGACGGCATCTTATGATTGGTTCTTAAACGAAGGAATCCGTGAGATGTTTCGGGATATTTCCCCGATTGAGGATTTCACAGGAAATCTTGCATTAGAATTTGTCGATTATAAATTAGAAGAACCGAAGTATCCAGTTGAAGAAGCAAAAGAAAGAGACGTCACATACTCTGCACCGCTTCGTGTGAAAGTACGTTTACACAACAAAGAAACCGAAGAGGTAAAAGAGCAAGAAGTATTCATGGGTGATTTCCCACTCATGACAGAAACAGGGACGTTTATTATTAACGGAGCAGAACGTGTTATCGTTTCTCAGCTCGTACGTTCACCAAGTGTGTACTACAACGAGAAAGTAGATAAAAACGGAAAACGCGGACTTGAATCAACAGTGATTCCAAACCGCGGTGCTTGGTTAGAATACGAAACAGACGCAAAAGACGTCGTACACGTTCGTATCGACCGCACACGTAAATTGCCGATTACTGTTTTACTCCGTGCGTTAGGATTTTCATCAGATCAAGAAATTATCGATCTGATCGGAGATAATGAGTTTTTACGCAATACACTTGAAAAAGATAATACAGAAAATGCTGATCGTGCTTTACTCGAGATTTACGGTCGTCTCCGTCCAGGTGAGCCACCGACTCTTGAAAGTGCGAAAGGTCTTTTACAATCTCGATTTTTCGATCCACGCCGCTATGATTTAGCACGTGTCGGTCGCTACAAAATGAATAAAAAGCTCCATTTACAAAACCGTCTATTCAACCAACGTATCGCAGAGACGATCGTTGATCCTGAAACAGGAGAAATTATTATTGAAGATGGAGAAATTATTGATCGTCGTAAGCTTGATAAACTCATTCCTTTATTTGATGAAGGTCTCGCTTCAGAAGAGCTCGCTCTTTCAGGAGGCGTTTTAGATGAGCCGATGACGATTCAATCGGTAGATGTGTATGCACCAAAAGGTGAAGAAGGTCAAATCATTAAAGTGATTGCAAATGATAACGTGGACCCTGAAGTGAAATCAGTAACACGTTCAGATATCGTAGCTTCAATTAGCTACTTCTTCAACTTACTTCACGGCATCGGACATACAGACGATATCGACCATTTAGGAAACCGTCGTTTACGTTCAGTTGGTGAGTTATTACAAAACCAATTCCGTATCGGACTTTCACGTATGGAACGTGTCGTAAAAGAACGTATGTCAATCAATGATACGAAGTCACTCGTACCACAACAGCTCATTAATATTCGACCAGTAATTGCGTCGATCAAAGAGTTCTTTGGTAGCTCTCAATTATCACAATTCATGGACCAGACAAACCCACTTGCAGAGCTTACGCATAAGCGTCGATTATCTGCGCTTGGACCTGGTGGTTTAACACGTGAACGAGCTGGTATGGAAGTGCGTGACGTTCACTACTCTCACTACGGACGTATGTGTCCAATTGAAACGCCAGAAGGTCCGAACATTGGACTGATCAACTCATTATCAACATATGCGAAAGTCAATGAGTTTGGTTTCATTGAAACACCATATCGTCGAGTAGATCCAGAAACAGGCCGCATTACAGACCGTATCGATTATTTAACAGCAGACCTTGAAGATAACTATATCGTTGCGCAAGCGGATGAACCGTTAAATGAAGATGGTTCATTTGCAAACGAAGAGGTCGTAGGACGTTTCCGTGGAGACAACAGTGTATTCAAACGAGAAACTGTCGACTACATGGACGTTTCACCAAAACAAGTCGTATCTGCTGCGACAGCGTGTATCCCGTTCCTTGAAAACGACGACTCGAACCGTGCGTTAATGGGAGCGAACATGCAACGTCAAGCAGTACCATTACTGATTCCACGTTCACCGTTAGTCGGTACAGGAATGGAATACGTATCAGCACGTGATTCAGGTGCAGCAGTCCTTTCAAAATATGAAGGAATTGTTGAGTACGTAGCCGCTAATGAGATTCGCGTTCGTTCAATCGAAGAAGTAGATGGTCAAGAGATTCAAGGTGACTTAACTGTTTACCGTTTAGAAAACTTCGTCCGCTCTAACCAAGGAACATGCTATAACCAACGTCCGATCGTATCAGTTGGCGATCGTGTACAAAAAGGTGACGTATTAGCAGACGGACCATCGATGGAACTCGGAGAGCTCGCACTCGGTCAAAACGTTTTAACAGCGTTCATGACTTGGGACGGCTACAACTACGAGGATGCGATCATTATGAGTGAGCGTCTCGTAAAAGATGATGTTTTCACATCGATTCATATTGAAGAATACGAATCAGAAGCACGTGATACGAAACTCGGTCCAGAAGAAATTACTCGCGACATTCCAAACGTCGGAGAAGAAGCGCTTCGTAACTTAGATGAGCGTGGAATCGTCCGAATCGGAGCTGAAGTGCGCGATGGCGATATTCTCGTCGGTAAAGTAACACCTAAAGGGGTTACAGAATTAACGGCAGAAGAACGCCTCTTACACGCAATCTTCGGAGAGAAAGCACGTGAAGTACGTGATACGTCACTTCGTGTACCACACGGAGCAGGCGGAATCGTTCACGACGTGAAAGTATTTAACCGTGAAGACGGTGACGAGCTTTCACCAGGAGTGAACCAACTCGTACGCGTTTATATCGTGCAAAAACGTAAAATTTCAGTCGGAGACAAAATGGCAGGTCGTCACGGTAACAAAGGGGTTATTTCCCGAATCTTACCTGAAGAAGATATGCCACACTTACCAGATGGTACACCGATCGACGTCATGTTAAACCCTCTCGGGGTTCCATCACGTATGAACATCGGACAAGTACTCGAGCTTCACTTAGGTATGGCTGCACATAAACTAGGCATCCATACAGCGACACCAGTATTTGACGGAGCGACAGAAGATGACGTTCTCGACATTATGGATGAAGCAGGTATGGCTCCTGATGGAAAAACAGTTCTTTATGACGGACGTACAGGTGAACCATTCGATAGCCGTGTATCTGTAGGTATGATGTATCTCATCAAATTATCTCACATGGTTGACGATAAAATTCACGGTCGTTCAACAGGACCTTACTCACTCGTTACACAGCAACCACTCGGAGGTAAAGCACAATTCGGTGGACAGCGTTTCGGTGAGATGGAAGTATGGGCACTTGAAGCATATGGTGCAGCATACACGTTACAAGAAATCTTAACAGTAAAATCAGACGACGTTGTCGGACGTGTGAAAACGTACGAAGCGATCGTTAAAGGCCAAAGCATTCCAAAACCGGGCGTACCAGAGTCATTTAAAGTTCTTATTAAAGAATTACAAAGTTTAGGACTCGACGTAAAAATGCTTTCAGCTGATTTTGAAGAAATTGAGATGCAAAATGACGATGATGAGCAATTATCGAACTCGATGGATTTAGTAGATAAAAAAGATCAACCTGTATCGTAAGAAGAATGCAGAGGTAAGCTTGCTTACCTTCTGCCTTTCTTCACCTTTAAAAGGAATACGATGAACCGAATAAACTGACTTCGGGGATTGCCTAAATATTTAGGAATCTCGGTACTCACGTGTCGAGTAGTTCAAGGGAGATAAGACTAATAGGGAGGTAGGCTCCTTGATTGATGTAAACAACTTTGAATATATGAAAATTGGACTCGCGTCACCAGATAAAATTCGCTCTTGGTCTTACGGAGAAGTAAAGAAACCAGAAACGATTAACTATCGTACATTAAAGCCGGAAAAAGACGGGCTTTTCTGTGAGCGTATTTTCGGACCTACGAAAGATTGGGAATGTCACTGTGGAAAATATAAACGTATCCGTTACCGCGGTGTCGTTTGTGACCGTTGTGGAGTAGAAGTAACTCGTCAAAAAGTACGTCGTGAACGTATGGGACATATCGAGCTTGCTGCACCGGTAACACATATTTGGTATTTCAAAGGAATCCCAAGTCGTATGGGACTTATTTTAGATATGACACCACGTGCACTCGAAGAAATTATTTACTTCGCGTCATACGTTGTGATCGATCCGGCGGATACACCATTAGAACCAAAACAACTTCTTTCTGAAAAAGAATACCGTATTTATCGTGAAAAATTCGGTTCAAAATTCGTCGCTCTTATGGGTGCAGAAGCGATTGCAGAAATGCTTCGTCGCATCGACCTCGATAAAGAGACAGAAGAGTTAAAAGAAGAATTAAAAACGGTACAAGGTCAACGTCGTACGCGTGCAATTCGTCGTTTAGAAGTCGTTGAATCGTTCCGTAACTCAGGAAACCGCCCAGAGTGGATGGTTCTTGAAGTGTTACCAGTTATTCCACCGGAATTACGTCCGATGGTTCAACTCGATGGTGGACGTTTCGCAGCAAGTGACTTAAACGACTTATACCGTCGTGTGATCAACCGTAACAACCGTTTAAAACGATTACTCGACCTCGGAGCTCCAGGTATTATCGTTCAAAACGAAAAGCGTATGCTTCAAGAAGCAGTAGACGCTTTAATCGATAACGGTCGTCGTGGTCGTCCAGTGACAGGACCAGGAAACCGTCCATTAAAATCTCTTTCACATATGTTAAAAGGGAAGCAAGGACGATTCCGTCAAAACTTACTCGGTAAACGTGTCGACTATTCAGGTCGTTCAGTTATCGTTGTCGGTCCAAACTTAAAAATGTATCAATGTGGTCTTCCAAAAGAAATGGCTGTAGAACTTTTCAAGCCTTTCGTTATGAAAGAACTCGTTGATCGTAAATTAGCGCACAACATTAAAAGTGCAAAACGTAAAATTGAACGTCAACATTCAGAAGTATGGGACGTATTAGAAGATGTGATCCAAGAGCACCCGGTTCTTTTAAACCGTGCGCCAACACTTCACCGTCTCGGAATTCAAGCGTTCGAACCGGTACTCGTTGAAGGCCGCGCAATTACACTTCACCCACTCGTATGTACAGCTTATAACGCTGACTTCGACGGTGACCAAATGGCGGTTCACGTACCACTTTCAGCAGAAGCACAAGCAGAAGCGCGTCTTCTCATGCTTTCAGCACAAAACATCTTGAACCCTAAAGACGGTAAGCCAGTCGTTACACCATCACAAGACATGGTATTAGGTAACTACTACTTAACGTTAGAGCGTAAAGATGCAGTTGGAGAAGGAATGATTTTCTCAACACCAGAAGAAGCATTAATTGCTTACCAAAATGGGTATGTGCACTTACACTCACGTGTAGCACTTCAAGCAAAATCATTAAACAATCCAACATTTACAGAAGAACAAAATAAACAATTACTCATTACGACGATCGGTAAAATTATTTTCAATGAAATTTTACCTGACTCATTCCCATATATTAATGAACCAACACTCGACAACTTACACGTAGCAACACCTGAAAAGTACTTTGTCGACGGTTCAACAGATGTGAAAGCACATATTGCGGAAATGGATCTCGTAGCACCGTTTAAGAAAGGTATTTTAGGAGACATCATTGCAGAAGTCTTCCAGCGTTTCCATATTACGGAAACATCAAAAATGCTTGACCGCTTGAAAGATTTAGGATTTAAATATTCAACGCGTGCAGGAATTACAATCGGTATTTCAGATATCGTCGTTCTTCCGAATAAAGGTGAAATCTTAGACGAAGCACAATTAAAAGTAGATCGTGTCATGAAGCAATTCCGTCGTGGTTTAATTACAGAAGAAGAACGTTATGACCGCGTCATTTCTTATTGGAGTGAAGCGAAAGACGTCATTCAAGATCGATTAATGGAAACACTCGAAAATACGAACCCAATTTACATGATGGCTGATTCAGGAGCGCGTGGTAACGCGTCGAACTTCACGCAACTTGCGGGTATGCGTGGACTTATGGCCAACCCGGCTGGACGTATTATCGAACTTCCAATCAAATCTTCATTCCGTGAAGGTTTAACCGTTCTTGAATACTTCATCTCTACTCACGGTGCGCGTAAAGGACTTGCCGATACGGCGCTGAAAACAGCAGACTCAGGTTACTTAACACGTCGACTCGTCGACGTTGCACAAGACGTCATCGTACGCGAAGACGATTGTGGAACAGACCGTGGTCTTGTAGCGAAAGCACTTCGCGAAGGTTCAGAGTTAATCGAGACACTCGAAGAGCGTATCGAGGGACGTCATGCGAAGAAAACAATTTATCACCCAGAAACAGAAGAAGTCATCGTAGAAAAAGACGGTCTTATTACACCGGACTTAGCAAAACAAATTACAGCAGCTGGAATCGAAGAAGTAACAATTCGTTCAGCATTTACATGTAATACAAAACACGGTGTATGTAAGAAATGTTACGGAATTAACCTTGCAACAGGTGAAGAAGTGGAAGTTGGAGAAGCAGTTGGTACAATCGCTGCTCAGTCGATCGGTGAACCAGGTACCCAACTTACGATGCGTACATTCCACACAGGTGGAGTTGCCGGAGACGACATCACACAAGGTCTTCCACGTATTCAAGAGCTTTTCGAAGCGCGTAACCCGAAAGGTAAAGCCGTTATTTCAGAAATCTACGGCCACGTGACAAATATTGAAGAAGTCCGAAAAGGACAACATGAAATTACTGTTAAAGGTGATGTAGAAGAGCGTAAATACCTCGCACCATATAACGCACGTCTCACAGTAGAAATCGGCGATGTCGTCGACCGTGGTGAACGACTCACAGAAGGTTCAATCGACCCGAAAGAGTTAATCGCGGTAAAAGACGTTGCGACGGTACAAGAGTACTTACTGAAAGAAGTACAAAAAGTTTACCGTATGCAAGGGGTAGAAATCGGTGACAAACACGTTGAAGTAATGGTACGTCAAATGTT
>JASKZX010000113.1 GCA_030147435.1 Savagea sp.
TTCCCGAAGTCGATTTAAAATTAGTACGCCTAGCAAAAGATGTCGAAGGGTCTGTCGTTACAACAGATTTTAATTTGAATAAAGTTGCTGATTTACACGGTGTAGAAGTATTAAATATTAATGACTTATCGAATGCGGTAAAACCAATCGTCATTCCAGGGGAAAAAATGCATTTATACGTCATTAAACAAGGAAAAGAGCACAATCAAGGAATTGCGTATTTAGAAGATGGTACGATGATTGTCGTTGAAGAAGGAAAGCGCTATATCGGCCAATCGATAGATACTGTCGTTACGAGCGTATTACAAACATCAGCGGGACGGATGATTTTCGTACGACCGTTGAAGGAGGAGTAAGTTGAAACAATATACAGTAATGTTACCAGCAGCAGGTAGTGGGCGTAGAATGGGTGCAGGAAAAAATAAATTGTTTTTATCGTTAGATGGGCACCCAATCCTCGCGCATACGTTGCAAGTGTTTGAACGAGACCCTTTCTGTAAAGGGATGATTTTAGCGATTAAAGAAGAAGAAAGAAAAGAAATGGAAACACTCGTTCGTAAGTATCAACTGACGAAGGTGCTTCCGTTTGCTATCGGTGGAAAAGAACGTCAACATAGTGTTCATGCTTGTTTAGAAGCATTTGACGGACATGAAGAAGAAGTCGTTCTCGTACACGATGCGGCACGTCCTTTTATTCGTGAAGAAGTGATTCATGCACTCGTAGAAAAAGCGAATGAAGAAGGTGGCGCAATCGCAGCGGTTCGAGCGAAAGATACGACAAAAGTAGTGGAGCAAGATGTTGTTCGTGAAACAATTCCGCGTGAAACGTTGTGGAATATTCAAACTCCTCAAGCGTTTCGATACGGAGAGTTGTTTAATGCTTCTAAAAAAGCATTGGACGAAGGGATACTCGTCACCGATGAATCGATGTTGTTTGAACGTCTCGGACGAAAAGTAACAGTTGTTGAAAGTACGTACGATAATATTAAAATGACGACGCAAGAAGATCTTGCATTCGGTGAAGTGATTTTACGACGAAAGGAAGAAGAAAATGATTCGAATCGGACAAGGATTTGACGTTCATGCATTTAGCGAGGGACGTCCATTAATTTTAGGGGGAATTGAAATCCCTCATGAACGAGGACTTGCGGGGCATTCAGATGCGGATGTCGTCTTACATACGGTGACAGATGCAGCGCTTGGTGCAGTCGGTTTACGCGATATCGGCACGCATTTTCCAGATACAGACGAAGCGTTCAAAGATGCAGACTCTGCTGTTTTATTAGAAGAAGCATGGAAGCTCATTCGAGAGCGAGGGTATGTTTTAGGAAATATCGATATTACGATTATGGCGGAACGTCCGAAAATGGCTCCTCATATCGATCGTATTCAAGCGCGTATTGCGCAATTGCTCGAAGCAGAAGTTTCTCAAGTGAACGTGAAAGCAACGACGACAGAAAAGCTCGGATTTGTCGGAAGAGAAGAAGGAATAGCATCCCTCGCTGTCATTTTGCTCGTCAAAAAACAGTGACGTTTTCAAATTTGCAATAAACGTGCTAAAATAGAAGATGTAATTTTAAAAATGATCGGAGAGGTACAAATGACGAAAAAAGTTCGCGTACGTTATGCACCGAGCCCTACAGGACATTTACATATCGGAGGAGCTCGTACAGCATTATTTAACTATTTATTTGCACGCCACAATGATGGAGAGTTCATCATTCGTATTGAAGATACAGATATTGAACGTAATATCGAAGGTGGAGAAGCTTCACAAATCGAAAACTTAACGTGGTTAGGTTTCGATTATGACGAAGGACCACATATGGGTGGACCGTATGGACCGTACCGTCAGTCAGAACGTTTCGATATTTATAAAAAATATGCAGAGCAATTATTAGAAGAAGGTCATGCGTATAAATGTTTCTGTACACCAGAAGAGTTAGAGCAAGAACGTGAAGACCAAAAAGCAAAAGGGATTGCTGCACCGATGTACTCAGGTAAATGTCGCCATTTATCTGCAGAAGAAGTAGCAGAAAAAGAAGCAGCAGGAGAAGCTTACACATTACGTGTACGCGTGCCTGAAAATGTGACATACCGTTTCACAGACCTCGTGCGTGGAGAAGTTGCATTTGAATCAGAAGATATCGGTGACTGGGTCATTATGAAAGCAAATGGTATTCCAACATACAACTTTGCGGTTGTGATTGATGATCATTTAATGGAGATGACACATATTTTCCGTGGAGAAGAACATTTAACGAACACACCACGTCAAATGATGATTTTTGATATGTTCGGTTGGGAACACCCGACATTTGGACATATGACGTTGATCGTAAACGAAGATCGTAAAAAGTTATCAAAGCGTGATGAGTCGATTATCCAATTCGTATCTCAATACCGCGACTTAGGATTTTTACCAGAAGCGATGTTCAACTTCTTCGCTTTACTCGGTTGGTCACCAGGTGGAGAAAATTCAGAGCGTGAAATTTTCTCACAAGAAGAGCTTATTGAAATCTTTGATGTTGAGCGTTTAGCAAAATCACCATCAATGTTCGATAAAGAGAAATTAACGTGGATGAACAACGCATATATTAAAGAGTTATCAGAAGAAGATGTCGTTGCGCTTGCATTGCCATTTTTACAAAAAGAAGGACGTCTCCCAGAAGAGCTTTCAGCAGAAGAAGCAGAGTGGGCAAAACGTTTAATCCTTCTTTACCAAGAGCAATTGCATTACGGTGCTGAAATTGTTGAGTTAACAGAACAATTCTTCACAGAAGCGATCGATTACGATGAAGCAGCGAAAGAAGTGCTCGCAGGTGAACAAGTACCAGAAGTCATGCAAGCATTTGCTGAAGAGCTTGAAGCACTTGAAGTGTTTGAAGCGGCAGCCATTAAAAAAGCAATTAAAGCTGTTCAAAAGAAAACAGGTCATAAAGGGAAAAACTTATTTATGCCAATCCGCGTCGTCACAACGGGTGAAACGCGTGGACCAGAATTGCCAGATGCGATTGAGTTAATCGGTAAAGAGACGATCTTAAACCGCGTTCGTCAATTTGCAAATTAAACTAAAGCGATGATTGAGGAAAGTGAATCGAACCGAAATGTACAGAGAGAGCGAATGGTGAGAACGCTCCATTAACGGCGATTTGGATGCCCCTCATAGCGTCGTCTCGAATGAAGTAGAGATGAACGGCTCACCGTCGTTATTCGGTGAAAAGGTGAAGGGGGATGTCCCCCTTAATCGGAGTGGAACCGCGCCAAGGAGCGTCTCTGTCAATCGATAGAGGCGCTTTTTGTCGTTCGGAAAAAGAATAGACGAGAAAGAAATTAGAGGAGGAAGTGAAAAAATGTATACAACATTATTAACGAGAATGAAAGAAGATATTGATTGCGTATTATGCCGAGACCCGGCTGCGCGAAGTCGAGCAGAGGTCGCTTTAACGTATTCAGGCGTTCATGCGATTTGGTTCCATCGAGTCGCTCATTGGTTGTTTCAACGTAATTTCCATTTTCTCGCACGAGCTACATCACAAATGAGTCGGATGATTACAGGGATTGAAATTCACCCAGGAGCGAAGTTAGGTCGCCGGTTATTTATTGACCACGGCATGGGTGTTGTGATCGGGGAGACGTGTGAAATTGGAAATGACGTGACGATTTATCAAGGAGTAACACTTGGCGGGACTGGGAAAGAACAAGGGAAACGTCACCCTACGCTAGAAGATGGCGTACTCGTCGCAGCGGGAGCAAAAGTCCTCGGGTCCATCACAATCGGTAAAAATAGTAAAGTAGGGGCAGGTTCAGTCGTTTTAAAAGATGTACCTGCAAACTCAACGGTTGTCGGGATTCCAGGAAAAGTTGTCGTCTCTAACGGAGTGCGTGTCAAAGATCAATTCGAACACCAAAATATGCCTGACCCGATTGCAGATAAATGCCGAGAGTTACAACGTCAAATTGATGCACTGCAACGTCAAGTCGCTTCATTACAACAACAATTACGAGTACAAGGAGAGGGTAGTTAATGACGATTCAAATTTATAACACATTAACACGTAAAAAAGAGCCATTCGTTCCAATTGAAGAAGGAAAAGTAAAAATGTACGTTTGTGGCCCGACAGTTTATAACTACATTCATATCGGAAATGCTCGTCCTGCGATCGTTTTCGATACAGTTCGTCGCTATTTAACATATCGTGGATATGACGTTCACTACGTTTCTAACTTCACGGATGTAGACGATAAAATTATTCAAGCTGCAAATGAACTTGGAGAAGACGTACGTGATTTAACAGACCGCTTCATTCAGGCGTATCATGAAGATGTCGGAGCACTCGGATGTCAAGTAGCGGATGCTCACCCTCGAGTAACAGATCATATCGATGATATCGTTGAATTTATCCAAGTGCTCGTTGATAAAGGTTATGCTTATGAAGTTGATGGTGACGTGTACTTCCATACAGATAAATTTGAAGACTACGGTAAGTTGTCACATCAATCGATCGACGAGTTACGTGTCGGCGCACGTATTGAAAAAAATGAAGCGAAAGAAAACGCGCTTGACTTTGCTTTATGGAAAAAAGCGAAAGAAGGCGAAATTTCTTGGGATAGTCCGTGGGGGAAAGGTCGCCCAGGTTGGCATATCGAATGTTCGGTTATGGCGCGCGAACATTTAGGGGATACGATGGATATTCACGCAGGTGGACAAGACTTAACATTCCCTCACCACGAAAATGAAATTGCACAGTCAGAAGCGCATAATGATACAACTTTTGCAAATTATTGGATGCATAACGGTCATATTAATATCGATAATGAAAAAATGAGTAAATCATTAGGAAACTTCGTATTAGTGAACGATATTCGGAAGGAAATCGATCCGAACGTTTTACGTTTCTTCATGTTATCTGTGCATTATCGCCAGCCGATCAACTTCTCACGTGAACTCGTAGAAAGTGCAGCAAATGGATTAGACCGTATTCAAACTGCTTATGCTAACATCGTGCATCGATTAGAAACGAGCGCAAATTTAGGAGAAGAAACGTCGAAGTGGCTCGTACAAATTGAAAAAGAAGTCGAAGCGTTTGAACATGCAATGAACGATGACTTCAATACAGCAAATGCGATTGCAGCGATTTTTGAATTAGCAAAACTTGCAAATGTCTACTTACTTGAAGATCAGACAAACGAAGAAGTATTAACTCGTTTTAAAGAAGAGTTAGAATCGCTTATGAACGTATTAGGTGTTGAAGTCGCTCGCGAAGAAGAATTATTAGACGAAGAAGTCGAAGCTTTAATTAAAGAGCGAGAACAAGCAAGAAAAGAACGAAACTTTGCTCGAGCAGATGAAATTCGCGACTTATTGAAAGAACGTGGAATTTTACTAGAAGATACATCGCAAGGCCCACGTTGGAAAAGAGGATAAATGAATTTGAAACAAATGAAGCAAGGAGACGTCAAACAATTGAATGCACTCACGCTCGCTTACATGGGAGATGCAGTGTATGAATCATATATTCGGGAATATTTAATTACAAAAGGAATGACGAAACCGAATCGCCTTCATAAAGAGGCAACGAAATATGTTTCAGCAAAAGCGCAAGCGAAAATTGTAGATCATATGAGAGAAGAAAACTTTTTAACCGATGAAGAACTGAGCGTATTGCGCCGAGGTCGTAATGCCAAGTCTCACAGTGTACCGAAAAATGTCGACGTTCGTACGTATAACTACAGTAGTGCATTTGAAGCAGTTGTCGGTTATTTGCATTTGTTAGGAGAGAAAGAACGCGTGACCGAATGGATGGAACGAGCGGTCATGATTATTGAAGAAGGAGGAGAAGCGAAATGACGAAAGAACAAGAATGGATTGGTGGAAAAAACCCTGTCCTCGCTGCTTTAAAGTCAGATCGAGATTTAAATAAAATTTGGGTAGCAGAAGGGTTGAATAAACAGACGTATCAAGAAATTATGGACTATGCATCGAAACAAAAAATCGTCGTTCAAACAGTTCCGCGAAAAAGACTCGATCAAATGGTTGATATCCCACACCAAGGAATCGTTGCGAGTGTAGCTGCTTATGAATATGCAACTCTCGATGATTTATTCGCTCGAGCAGAAAGTCGCGGAGAAGATCCGTTTTTCATCATGCTCGATGAATTAGAAGATCCGCACAACTTAGGGTCGATTTTACGAACGGCAGACGCTGTAGGAGCACATGGTGTCATTATTCCAAAACATCGCTCAGTATCATTAACGAGTACAGTGGCAAAAGCTTCAACAGGTGCGATCGAGTTTGTTCCTGTTGTACGAGTGACAAACTTATCGCAAACCGTTGATACATTGAAAGAGCGTGGTGTATGGATTGCGGGAACAGATGCAGCACAAGGTGGCGCTGTTGATTACCGTTATATGGATGCGACATTACCACTTGCCTTAATTATCGGAAATGAAGGAAAAGGAATGTCACCGAAGTTGAAAAAACGTTGTGACTTCTTATATACAATCCCGATGCAAGGGAAAATTACATCGTTAAATGCGAGTGTAGCAACTGCTCTATTAATGTATGAAGTGTATCGGAAACGTCATCCGCTTAAAGGCGGTAAATGAAAAGACAAACAATTATGTTAGTCGACGGGTACAATATCATAGGAGACTGGCCTGAACTTCAACGATTAAAACAAAGAAATTTAGGATTAGCGCGTGATCATTTAATTGATCGAATGATCGCTTATCAAGCCCAGACGAAAAAACGAGTCATTGTCGTTTTTGATGCGCATATGCAAGAAGGTATGGAACATCACGAAAGAAAAGACGCCATTGAAATTGTTTTCACACAAGAAAATGAAACTGCCGATGAACGAATTGAAAAGCTTGTATCGGAGCTACAAGACCGTCGTACGACGATTGAAGTAGCAACGAGTGATGCGACAGAACAATGGGTAACATTCGGAAAAGGTGCTTCTAGGAAATCTGCTCGAGAGTTAGAACTCGAGTTAGATCAAATGGAACGAACAGTAAATAGTCGTGTACGAAAGATGGAAAAACAACCGCATCGACTAACGACAGTTGATCGAATCGATGCGGTTACAGCAGCGAAGTTAGAACGTATCCGGCGAGGCTTATAATCGGAAGGTGAGGAGTGACGGAATTGTCAACAACCATAGTTCAAATGGACGAAGAAACTCTGTTAACAGCTGCCCGTTTTGGAGATGAAGACGCTTGGCGTCAGTTAATTTATCAGTATGAGCCACTTGTGAACAAATACGTACATTCGTATTTTATTGTCGGAGGAGATAAAGAAGACCTTTATCAAGAAGGGTTGATCGGTCTTTGCCAGGCAATTCAGACATACGATCAACAGCGTGCACAGTTTTCAACGTATGCGCATCTTTGTGTAAAACGTCAAATGATCAATGCGATTCGAAAAGATACGCGGCAAAAACATCAAGCATTGAATACATCTTTATCGTTTGAAGGAGAACGAATGATCACATTAACAAAACATTCAGCTCCTTTAAGTGAAGTATTGGAAGATCCGACATCGCCAATTCCGGAAGATACGATGGTCATGCGTGAGTGTTACCACTTAATTCGTTCCTTTATGGAAAAGTTGTTAAGTCCATTTGAACGGCGAGTATTTCTTTGCTATGTCGATGGAATGTCTTATGAAAAAATTGCTCAATTGTTACAACGGCCAGAAAAATCAGTAGACAATGCATTACAACGTTCAAAACGAAAGTTACTCGTACGTATTCACAAGTATTTAGAAGAGAGTGAATGACAAGTTCGATTGACACGATTTCTTTCAGGTGGTATTCTGTAACGGACTACGGTCGTGAAGAAAAAGGTGAGAAAATGTCTAAAAAAATCGTATTAAGTTGCGAACGATGTGG
>JASKZX010000171.1 GCA_030147435.1 Savagea sp.
CCGAGCCGTTGATAAAGTGCGATATTGTCACGTTCTTTTTTTCGAACACCACAACGAACGTAAGGAAGATTCATTTCTCGAGCTTTTTCTTCCACAAAAGCAATCAGTGACCGAGCGATGCCTCGTTGTCGATAGCTAGGAAGAACTCCGAGCCGAGAAAAAAGAAGCGCTTGATCTTCAATAGTTGTTCGAACCATGGCAACAGGAAGTTCATCAACGAAATAAATATATGCTTTTGTGCCTGTTCGAAGTAATTGTTCGATCGATTGAGGTGTTTCCTTTAATGCGCTTGACGGAATAGGATCTGCTTCGTATTGCGCAAAACTTTCGTGTAAAAGCGTTGTGATCAATTGTGCGTCGTTTGTTTCTTTTATCATAGCATCACCTTTTTGAATATCGATTGATGAGACGCTCGTAATGAGTTATTTCTCTTCAGTCGTCTCTTTCTGTTTATTTTTATAATCGATGATTTTACGTGAAATGAATGAAACGAACACGACGAGCGCTGCAATATTTAATGTCGTACGGAACCCTTCACTATCCATGCCCCACGTATCAGAGAACATAAAGGCAAGTAAAAAGTTAAACATAACGACCATTAATCCGAGCCATTCGACGAGTCGTAAAATTAATGATGTATTCATACAATCCTCCTTTTTCAAAAAGTATAACGGAAAGGTGCGAGGAGGAAAAGCCTCTTTATCGTTTTCGCACTTCTTGGATGCCGATCAATGGTTGTTCTGATAATTGATTGCCGGATGCATCTTGGATATATCCTGCTCGTTGTGGGCGGTAGTTCAATCGAATTTTATTCATATCGAGTAAATTTTCCGCTAAAATGCCACCGAATGTAACTGTCAACATGTCGTCGCGGTTGTCGATGCGTTCTAAAGTAGTGCCACGACCATTGTTTGAGCTATTCCATACGTGGAAAGATTCAGCGATTGTTCGTTCGTTACCGACTAGTTGTACCGGTTCTGTAAATGTAATATCGATCGTATCGTCTTCATATTCTCCGCGAGCGTGCAATAAGACAGGTGATGCTTCATCTTTTACTTGAAGGCGTGTTTTCGATACGTCTTCGTAAATGACGTCATCGATATTTTCAATTCGAATTTCTTGATTAAACATTTCCGTTCCGAGACTCGGGAAAGCATTTTCTTCAATTCGGATATCGAAACCTCGGTCAAATCCAGTTTTAAAAATCGCTTGTCCTTCCGTTTTTACGATCAGTGTTGAACCTTGAACAGATGTCTTGAGTGAACGTGTGCTCGTCAGTCGTGTTTCTGTATAAGCGCTTCTCGATTCAGTCGTTCGATATCCTTCGATGACAATATCACGTTCGGATACGCGTTCAATTAAGTTAGAGAAGTGTAAATGAAGTTCAGATTCGCTTTTTAATGTCACTCCGGTTAGTTGAGGAGGATGTTTCGGATTCAATTGGCTTAACCGATATAAAAATTGAGCGAAATTTCCTCGAGTAATAACATCGTGAGTGCCGTAACGCGTCGCTGTTACTCCATTTGTAATTCCGTGTTGTTGCAGTGCAGCCACTGCTTCTTTATACCGCGGACTGACGTCGGTAAATGTTACTTTGTTCGGGTCGCCTTTTAAGTTGTAGACACGTGCGACGATGAGTGCGACTTCCCCGCGAGTTAAATATTGTTTCGAGCCGAATCGCCATTCGGTAATACCTTTCATGTATCCTGAAGCTTTTAATGCGCGTACGTATTTATTATATTTCGCCTCGACATCGACAAAGTCGTGAGGAGGGTTATTGCGCAAATCGAGGTTCAGTGCTGAAGCGATTAAAGCAGAGGCGTCTTCTCGAGTTACTTTTTCATGCACGCCAAATTGTCCTTTTGCCCATTTCGGCGCTCCACGATCGAGTAAAAATTTCACCGCTTTTTGTTGATGTGCTGGAACGTCTGTCATCGGTTCGATTTGTTTTGCAGCACTTGCCACTTCAGGCGTGAGAGCGAAAGAAGAGAAAAGTAAAGCTCCCGCTGCGCTAAGAGATAAAAAACGTTTCATATTGATTCCTCCTTTACGATTCATTATAACAGACCGAGTGTAGATAAATTATGGTACAATCAAAAGAAGAAAAATAAAAGGAAGGAAGTTTTATGGATTTATTATTTATAAGTGTCACTGTCCTCATTACTAGCGGACTCGTTGTCGGTATTACTGGCCTTATTACCGCATTTCGTTATAAAGAATGGCAAACGGTTGGACTCGTTGCATCCATCGTTGGACTAATTTTGATTATGCTCGGAAGCTTTATCGTCGTCTATACGAATCAACCAGAACGTATGCAAGCTGTAGCAGATGAAGAAGAAAAGCGATATGAAACGAGTGAAGAACTTTACGTAGAAAAAATATATCCCTTTTTCATCCAAATGAGTGAGCGTACAGAAGAGCTTTGGACGATGCATTGGAACGAAGCGTGGATGCAATACGACTCAAAAGAAATGAGTAGTACTGAAATGACTGCTACTTTACATACGGTTGACCGTGCGTACGACCAAATATCCCAAGAGTTACATAGAGAACGTCAACAAATGTTAGAACGACTAAAAGAACCATTTAGTTTACGTGTGTATGATTTATATGACACATTCCAAGATATCGTAAGTGCTCGTCAAGAAGCAGTTCAGTCGGTCTTGCCACTTCTTCGAAAAGGGGCGACAGACGAAGGATATGAAAAAGTAAATGAAGCATTAGAAAAAGAAAAACAAGCGATCAAACGGTGGGAAAAATACGAAAAAGAAGTCGCTTTACTTGCACGTACGACGCCACGAACGAAGTCTCTTTTCGAAGAGACATCTTCTTTTATCATCCAACTTCCTCAATAAAAAGAACGTTTCAAAAAAAGAAGGAAGGGAAAAGAAAATGCAAAAGGAGAGGTC
>JASKZX010000001.1 GCA_030147435.1 Savagea sp.
GTACAAATGTCTGTTAACCCGCGCGTCATTGAAACACCATTTATCGCAGGTGTTGCGATGAACGGGATTGAAGTGAAAGCGAAAGCACGTATTACCGTGCGAGCAAATATCGACCGTCTCGTCGGTGGTGCAGGAGAAGATACAATCGTTGCACGTGTCGGCGAAGGAATCGTTTCAACGATCGGTTCTTCAGATACACATGCACGTGTGCTAGAAAATCCAGATATGATTTCGCAAACGGTTTTAATTAAAGGACTAGACTCAGGAACAGCTTTCGAAATTTTATCCATCGATATTGCAGACGTTGATATCGGTAAAAACATCGGTGCGGAACTTCAGACAGAACAAGCGATTGCAGATAAAAATATCGCGCAAGCACAAGCTGAAGAGCGTCGTGCGATGGCTGTCGCTGGAGAGCAAGAGATGAAAGCGAAAACGCAAGAGATGCGTGCGAAAGTTGTTGAAGCAGAATCAGAAGTACCACTTGCAATGGCAGAAGCGCTCCGTAATGGAAATATCGGGATTATGGATTATGTCAATTATCAAAATATGCAAGCAGACACACAAATGCGTGAGTCCATCGGTAAAGTAGGGTTAGAACATACGGAAGAAGACTAAGCCGAGAAAGGAGCAGTACTATGGAGTTATTTCTCATTATGCTCGCTATCGGTATTTATTCTTGGTGGTCGGAAAGTAAAGGGAATGCAGAGAAAAAAGAAGATTCTTCACCACTTCCACCGATCGCGAAAGAGCCAGACCATCCAGTGTTCAAAAAAATGTTAGGAGATGAAAAAAACTCTCCACCTTTATTTAAAAAGTTAGAAGCAGCGGCAGAAGAACATGAACGACGCTTGCAAGAAGAATCTCGACAAATTTTTGAAAAAATGCAACAATGTTCTTCTACTGAGTCAACATCGATAGCTGAACAAGAAGAAGAGCGACCATCAACTGTTGAAGTCATTGAGCAGGCACGTAAGGAAAATCGTCAAATTGCTTCTCTCGATGAACAAATTACAGTTTACGAAGATGCGTGGACACGCCCGAAAAAAGTATTAAAGCAAGAAGATTTATTACCAAAAACAGAACAAGACTTAATTCGGGGAGTCATCTTTTCAGAAATTATGTCTCCACCAAAATCGAAAAGACGCCGTTGATGAACACGGGTGATTAATCACTCGTGTTTTTCTATCGAAAAAATTTCAGCAAGTAAGAGGAGTTCAAGCACTATGTATGATAAAGTAAAGAGAGGATATTGAACAAAATAAAGAGCTGAACAAGCTCCGCTTAAGGAGAATGAGATTGACAACTTACGAACAAAAAATAATAGTCGAACGTGCGGATGAATTGATCCAATTACTCGGATCATCTGAACGTCACGTCGATATGATTGAAGAAGCATTATCACTAGAAGTATTTTCTCGAGGAGAAGAAATTATTTTTATCGGAAAAGACGAAAAACGGGTACAAGATGCTGTAGAGATGTTTGAGCAATTAATCCGCGTCATCCGTAGAAAAATTCCGATCGATACAAGAGATATTGCGAGTGCTTTAGAAATGACGAAAAATGGGAATGTCGATCAAATTTTTGATTTGTATGAAGAAGAAGTCGCTCGTACACAAAAAGGACGCATCATCCGAGCGAAAACACTCGGTCAGCGTGATTACGTGCGAGCGATGAAGAAACATGACCTCGTTTTTGGAATCGGTCCAGCAGGGACAGGGAAGACGTATTTAGCAGTCGTCTTTGCGACGCAAGCACTTCGGAATGGACATGTGAAACGAATTATTTTAACACGCCCTGCGGTTGAAGCAGGAGAAAGTCTCGGGTTTTTACCAGGAGATTTAAAAGAAAAAGTAGACCCTTATTTACGTCCACTTTATGATGCATTACACGATGTACTAGGTGCAGCGCAGACGGAGCGTTTAATCGACCGTGGTGTCATTGAAATTGCTCCGCTTGCTTATATGCGTGGTCGAACACTCGATGATGCTTTTGTTATTTTAGACGAAGCGCAAAATACGACGAAAGCACAGATGAAAATGTTTTTAACACGTCTCGGCTTTGGATCGAAGATGGTCGTGACCGGTGACAAAACGCAAGTCGATTTACCACGTGGTGTTTATTCAGGATTAAAAGAAGCAGAAGATACGTTACGTCATGTGAAAGATATTAAGTTCCATTACTTAGAAAAAGGAGACGTTATCCGTCATCCGCTCGTAGCGAAAATTATCGAAGCGTATGCGGAGGATGATGAGCCTAGAATGGAGGAGTAGTTGAATGAACGTTTGGAAACGTTGGATTCAATCATTTTCTTTTCGTACGTTTTCTATTATTACAATCATTTTATCGACATTTCTATTATTTGCATTAACATTAGGAACGGTAAAAGAAGAAACGTACGAATTAGAAGAGTTCGAAATTGCACCGAAGACGATTCGAGCACCAAAAACAGTAGAAGATACGTTAAGGACAGAACAAGAAAGAGAACGTGTGGCAGAAGAAGTGCCACCGTCGTATCAGTTTTCTGAAGATGTCGCTAAAAATCGTCAAGCGATTATTACGAGCTTTTTTGATTATGTGAAAGAGGTACAAAAGACGGGAGAAGAAGGAGAATTTAATGCTTCTCATATTGAAAAAGTACAAGAAAAAGCAAGTGCTTTTGATCTCCCTGATGAACCTTTTCAATTGTCAGATGCACAAGCGATGACGTTGCTAGAAGCAAGGCCTGATGCACTAGATCGTCTCGCTCAACAAGTTCATGACGTCGTCGGTAAAGAACTTGCTCAACCTGTACGAAAAGAACAAGTGAATGTCGTAAAAAGAAAAGTCGGTCATGAATTAAGTAAAAGTGCTTTTCTCCATGAAAATTTACAGCCGATTGCGC
>JASKZX010000002.1 GCA_030147435.1 Savagea sp.
TTTCGGTAGTAAATCTCCTTCTCCCTCATTATGTACTTGTCCGATCATATATTTCCAAAAGGTGTATGAAAAAGCGACTTCTTTTGAGTGAATAGCCGCATCGATCATTTGATGCGCTTCATCGATAATGCATCCCCCTGCTCGTTCTACTAATGTTGCACTTTCTTCGGAAGACATTAACCACGCATGATTTGTAAAAATAAGATGCGCTTCTTTCGCTTCTAACCAAGCACGCAAATGAAAGTCTGCTCGTTTTTCATCATCGCTTTCTACTGCTTCACTTTTCCGTAAACGGTCAATAATTAAATGTCCTCCACCTGATACATTTAATTCTTCTAAGTCTCCTACGTCTGTTTCCATCAACCAAACGAACACTTGCATGATCGCTAATGTTTCATCATAGGAATGATCCGTCGTTTCGAGGAGACGTAAAAAACGTTCAAATGAAAAGTAATGGTTCCGTCCTTTTAATATAGCGATACGCAGCGGTTGGCCGACCATTTTTTCTACTTTAGGTATCTCTTTTTCTACTAATTGATCGACTAAATGATTCGTATACGTACTAATTACGACACTCGTATTTTTCCAAATCGCATAAACGGCCGCAGGGTATAAATAACCTAATGACTTCCCTACTCCTGTCGGCACTTCTGCAACGACTTCTTCTCCCTTCGTTAACGATGCCCAAACAGTGTCCATAAAGTTCAGTTGTGGTTCTCGGCGAACGAACGAAGGATGTGCTCGTTGAAGAATTTCCATTTTCTCTTGATGAGTCGCTGGAAAATGTAACGTCGAGCGATTCGTTACTTCTTTCTTATCACGCTTTTTATAAGGGATCCCTTGATAGACGTCATATGGCACCGGGTTCGGGCGCTTACCTTTTAATAAATGATAAAACAATGTCGATACATTCGATTGCAAAGTGAATGAACGACGATGGAGTTGTTGTAACGTTGCTGTTGGTAAATATAATAATTTCTCATAACAACGCATCAATAAATGAGCAGTAGCTTCCGCATCATCATCTGCTCGGTGAGCACGTTGTAGTGGTAGTTGGAGTTGACTTGCTAAATCTTGCAAACGATAACTATATGCTGATGGAAAAGCAATTTTTGCCAACTCTACCGTATCGATCGTTTCTCCTTTCCACGGCTCAACCCCACAGCGCTCCCATTCATAATGTAAAAAAGATAAATCAAACTGAGTGTTGTGGGCAACAAAAGTCGTTCCTTCCAATTGTTGAGCGACTTCTTTGGCAATCGCATCAAATGTTGGAGCATCTTTTACATCTTCATCTGTTATAGACGTTAATTCAGAGATAAATGGTGGAATCGGCTGTTCAGGTTGTACAAATGTAGAATAACGATCGACGATTTTTTTATTTTTCACAAATACGATAGCAATTTGAATCATTCGATCTCCTTTTTCCGGAGAATGTCCTGTCGTTTCTAAATCAACTACCGCATACGTTGTTTCTTTCATAAATTATCAGCTTCCTATTATTATATGCTAAACAAATTGTAACATATGTTCGAAACGTTCTGATACGTTGTTTCTTTTTTAAAATCGAAAAAGCCGAGAAAAAATTCTCGGCTCTCCCTTTATTGTTCCATAGACCATTTCAGTGAATGTCGCGATGCTTCGATAACTTCATTTTCTTCATTGACACGACAACGAATGGATTCATGTGTCAATGCACGTGCACTTTCTACATAAGCATATGTGCGTAAGATGAGACGGTCGTTCAACTCTAGAAATCCTCCTAAACTTCCGTAAGCGACGACTGCACGACTTTCTGCACGTCCTTCTGCAATAACGACGGAAAAACGCTCTTTCGTACGTGGACAAATTACTTCTGCAATTTCTCCAGGCATAATTTGAGCTGCTTCTAATATTTCGCTATCGACTAATAAATATTCTTCTAATGAATCAATGTGGCGTTCTGTCAATTGGACATAGGCGACTTGACTATTTAAAAATTTTCGAAGCATCTTTACTTCCTCCTTAACGCGCAATGATGACGTTATCAATTAAACGCGTTTTTGAAAAATGAACCGCACAAGCTAAAACAAATGTTTCTGTCTCTTTTTGCGGAATTGTAAGTTGAGGATAAGCTAAAAGAGAAACGTAATCAACCGTTCCGCTCGTATTTTTTTCAATCCAATTTTTTGCGACACGTTCTACTTCTTCTACCGTAGCACCTTCACGTAAGGCACGTTCCCCGTGCTGTAACGCTTCGTATAACGCTGGTGCTTCTTGTCGTTCTTTTTCTGTCAGGTGAACGTTTCGTGAACTTTTAGCAAGTCCGTCTTCTTCACGATACGTAGGAACGCGAACGATTTTTGTTCGGAAGTTATAATCACGCACGAACGATTCAACAATCGCTAATTGCTGTACATCTTTCATACCAAAATATGCACGATCTGGGTCCACGATATTCAATAATTTTAAAATCACTTGCAACACACCGTCAAAATGTGTCGGACGACTCGCACCACATAAAACATTTGCCATCTCTCCTGGAAGGATGCGAATCCCTGCGTCTGTCGGATACATCGTCTCCGGAGTTGGTGTGAAGACGTAATCAACCCCTGCATCTTTTGCTAATTGTAAGTCTCTTTCTGTATCACGCGGATATTCATCAAAATCTTCATCTGGCCCAAATTGTGTCGGGTTGACAAATATACTTAAGACGACGAGGTCCGTTTCTTGTTTTGCTCGTTCAATCAGCGACAAATGACCTTCATGTAAAAAACCCATCGTTGCGACATATCCGACTGTTTTTCCTTCACGATGCTCACGTGCGACTGCTTCTTGCATCTCTTGAGGATATTCATAAACGCGCATTACTGATCGTCTCCTTTTGCTCCGTAGAGAGAAGATAACTCTTCTTCTTTCATCGTGAAGTGGTGTTTTTCTGTTGGAAATGTTCCTTCTTTTACCGCTTCAACGTAACGCGTCATTCCGTCTTTTGCTACTTCTCCAGCTTCTGCGAACACTTCGACAAACTTCGGTACGTAATGATCGCCGTAACGAATCATATCATTGACGACGAGTACTTGTCCGTCCGTTTCTTTACCAGCGCCAATTCCGATAACCGGAATATTTACCGCTTCTGAAACTTCTTTTGCTAACTGGTGAGGAATCATTTCAACGACGAGCATAACTGCTCCTGCTCGTTCGCAAGCTTTTGCATCTTCAATAAGTTGCTTCGCTTGAGAAGCCGTTTTTCCTTGAACTTTATATCCTCCTTGCACGGCAGCTGATTGTGGTAACAACCCTAAATGAGCAACTGTCGGAATACCTGCTTCTGTTAAAAGAGCAATTTTATCGATCACTCGTCCTGCTCCTTCTAATTTCAAAGCGTCTGCATCCGTTTCTTGATACATGCGAATCGCTGTTTCTAGCGTCACATCTTCTGAACGGTGATACGAACCAAATGGCATGTCAACGACGACGAACGTATCCGCTGCGCCTCGTCGAACTGCTCTTGCATGATGAATCATATCATCCACAGTTACTTTCACTGTAGAATCGTACCCGAGTACGACCATTCCGAGAGAATCCCCTACTAAAATTGTGTCGACTCCTGCTTGTTCTGCTAAACGTGCTGTCGGATAATCGTATGCTGTGAGCATAACGATTTTTTCACCGGACATTTTCATCTTTTTAAAATCTGTTGTTGTTTTCATTTCTTTTCCTCCTGTTAGGAAGGAATATGTCTATGTATGCGCTTCCTTAGCATCCGAAGACATATCCGTCCTTGTCTTTTTTCATGATCAAGGCAGATAACTACTTTACTTATTAAAAAAAGCGATAGTGCAGCTCGCTTGATACTGCCCATCGCTTTGTACTATATCAAATTATTTTTCATTTGTACATCTTACGGCATTCGAGAAATATCTGCTGAATAAATCGAACGTATCGTTCCATCGTCGAGACGTACTTTTAAAAGTCCTTCATCTGAAATACCTAATGCTTCTCCTTCAAGAACCTCATCAACGAGTGTTGCTCGAATTCGTTTGCCTGTCGTAATAGAATAGCTTTCCCAAAGTAAACGAATCGGTCCGAACCCTTCTTTTTCATAAATCGAAATATACTTTTCCATATATTTTAAAATCGCTGCAATGATCGGTGCGCGGTCCCACTTTTTATCCGTTTTCATACGAAGGGATGTCGCAATTTCTCGTAGTTCTTCTGGGAAATCTGTCGCTTGTTGATTCACATTCATTCCGATCCCAACAATAATTGCTTGAATACGGTCGGGCTCAGCTTGTAGTTCCGTTAAAATTCCCGTTAGCTTTAAATCACCTAACAAAATATCATTCGGCCATTTAATTTGCGCTTCCACACCTGTTACTTCTTTCAATGCTTGGACAATCGCTACTGCTGTTACTAATGTTACTTGCGGTGCTTCTTGAAACGTTAAATCGGGTCGAAGGATGACACTCATCCAAATACCTGAGCCTTTCGTGGACTCCCAAGGACGCGCGAGACGACCTTTACCAGCTGTTTGTTCATCAGCGATAATAATCGTTCCATCAGGTGCTCCTTCTTGTGCTCGTTGATGAGCGATTAACTGTGTAGATTCACACGTCTCGTACGTTTCAATCACTTTCCCATAACGATTCGTCTCAAGTAAAGGAGCGACGTGGGCTTTTTCAATACGGTCTGGAAAGTCGTGTAAAACGTAACCTTTCTTCCGAATAGACTCGATTTGGTACCCTTCCGTTTCTAATTCTTTAATCCATTTCCATACAGCAGTTCGGCTGAGCCCTAATGTATCTGCCATTTGCTGACCTGATACAGGCTCTCCTTCTTCTTCCATTAATAGTTGTAATACTTTATCTTTCGTTGTCACGTTGGCGGATCCACTCCTTCAATTGTTCCGGTTCATTTTCTATTTTTCCTTCTACAACTGCGCGTTCTATTTCATCTAACAATTGTCCGAGCCACGGGCCTCCTTTTCTTTCAAGAAAAGTCATCACTTCTCGTCCTGTTATAGCAAGGTCCCGTTTCGAACGAATTGGTAATTCATTTTGAAGCTTCTGAATATCTTCAATGGTCATATAATTCTTTCCTTCATATGTTCGCCACGACTGTACAATACGTATTGTACGTTCGTCGTATGTATATAAATCGTATCGTGTCGGTAGACGATCATTTTGTACACATTGTTCAACATTTCGAGCAAAGCGTTTTTCATCGTTCGACCATTTATATGCACGTCCTACGTCAGAAAAAGGAACGCCGAAATAATAAGCCCATGTCACCCAACGTTCCATCGGACATTGCGCAATCGAGCAATCTGGATAATCGGCTGTAATATTCCCTTCTGAAAAAGCAGGCAATACACTCACAAAACTTAATTTTTTTGCTTCTAACCATGCTCTTTTTTCGTAAGGCGCAACTGCCCATTTATCAAATTCTTCTTTCATTCGCTCACGAGCAATATGTGAAAACAAACTTTTCTTTTCTTGAATTGCGGTCGCGGTTTGTTTTTCTAGCTGATAACCGAAGCGAGCGATGAATCGAAAGGCGCGCATCATTCGAAGTGCATCTTCTTCAAAACGTGCAGACGGCTCACCGACAGCTCGTATCATTCCTCGTTTCAAGTCTACTTGCCCATCAAAAGGGTCGATCAATTGACCATCTTTCGTTAAAGCCATCGCATTCATCGTAAAATCTCGACGAAGTAAATCTTCTTCTAGCGAACGGACAAATTGAACTTCTTTCGGACGACGATAATCGACATATTCCGATTCAGTTCGATACGTCGTTACTTCTAGTTGTTCTCCTTTTTCTAACACGAGGATCGTACCGTGTTCCTTTCCGACCGGAATTGTTTTTGAAAAAAGAGCTTCTACCTCATCCGGTGTTGCACTCGTTGCGATATCGATATCTTTCGGACGTTCTCCTCGAACGTAATCACGGACAGCTCCTCCGACATAAACAGCTTCATAACCTGCTCGTTCTAATCGCTCTAAAACGTAATGACTCGCTTTCGTTCCGATCATCGCTTCATCACTCTTCGATACAACGCTTCATACGTATCGACAATTTCTTTCGATGAAAATTGTTCCGCTGTTTGGAGTGCTCGCATAGAAAACTGTTGTCGCTTTTCTTCCGACTGCAGCAAATCTAATGCATAAGCTGCTACAAGCTCTGGATCGTCGAGTGGCACGAGGTAGCCATTTTCACCGTGTTGAACAACTTCAGGAATACCACCGATATCTGTCGCTACAACAGGAATACCTGTTGCTAATGCTTCTAAAATAACGAGGCCGAACGCTTCTTTATCAGATAAATGGAACATGAGATCACTCATTGATAACAACTCACGCAAGTCTTTTCGTTTCCCAGCAAAAATAACATCATCTTCAAGACCTAACAAACGTACTTGACGCTCAATTGCTTCTTTTTCAGGTCCTTCACCTACGAGTAGTAATTTTGCTTTTTCAAAAGAACGAACGATACGAAAACTATCGACAATATAATCGATTCGCTTTACTCGACGAAAATTTGAAATATGGATACATACTTTTTCATCAGGAGCAATGCCGAACGTCTCGCGCAATTGTGCATCCGATGAATGATCGACATAATATGCCTCTTCATCGATAAAGTTATAAATCGTTTCGATTTCTTTTTTCGGTTGTATATAATGATACGTTTCTTCTTTCAATGCATCTGATACAGCTGTGACTGCTGTCGATTTTTCGATACCGTAACGAACGGTATCTCGTAAATGTGCATCTCTTCCTAAAATTGTTACATCTGTTCCATGAAGTGTCGTCACCATCGGAATGTCTGAATTGGCCATATCTTTTCCTAATGCTGCGGCAATCGCATGTGGCACGGCATAATGAACGTGCAACAAGTCGAGTGATTCTTCTTCAATCACTTGCGCAATTTTATTGGCAAGCGCAATGTCGTATGGCGGATACTTAAATACCGCGTAATGTTCAATGGCGACTTTATGAAAATGAAGTCGCGGTTGATTTTTTTCGTAACGGAACGGTTCATCAGATGAAATAAAATGAACCGTATGTCCGCGTTTTGCCATCATTTTACCGAGTTCTGTGGCGATAATTCCTGAACCACCTAATGTCGGATAACAAATGACTCCGATGCGTAATGACACAAAAATTCCTCCTTACAGTAAATGTTCAAGTCCGTAAATAAATTGACGTTTCGCAACTGCTGCTTGAACACTTAAAATGATTCCTTTTTTGAAACTTGCACGGTCGAATGAATCGTGACGAATCGTTAACATCTCTCCTTCGCCGCCGAACATCACTTGTTGATGAGCGAGTAATCCGTTTAAACGAACACTATGGATCTTCATCCCATCAATATCTGCTCCTCTTGCCCCTTGAAGTTTCTCTTCTTCTTTCGGATGCCCTTGAATGTGTGGCTCTCGCACTTCTTGAATGAGTTGTGCTGTTTTCGTTGCTGTACCACTCGGTGCATCTAATTTTTCATTGTGATGCATTTCAATAATTTCGACATCGCTTAAATGTTTCGCTGCTCGGCGAGCAAAATCCATCATCAATACTGCTCCGATTGAGAAGTTTGGCGCAATAATGACACTGCGGTCCACTTCTTCTGCTAATTCTTTTAATTGCATAACTGCCGCATCTGTCAATCCACTCGTTCCAATGACGACGTGCAATTTACTTTTTAATGCGGTTTTCGTATTTTCAAATACTGCATCTGGTTGTGTGACATCGAAGAAAATCGTCGGTGCGACTTCATCGATCGCCTTACTTAAATCTGTATAAATTGGAATACCGTCATAATCGACGACTTCTCCATCACGTAAAAATTTCCCCTCATGCTTATAGTCAAAAGCTGCGATCACACGCATTCCTTCCGTTTCATTGATCGCTTCAACGACTGTTTTACCTAAACGCCCTCGTGCTCCTGCAACAATTACATTCATCATTGACATAATTCTCATTCCCCTTCTTTTTTCGTCCAGCGGTTAGCATCACGTGTTTCAAATTTGTTCATCACACGAGCTAACGCTTGGTTTAAGTTTACATCTTCTACGTTTGCTAAACAAATTAAAACGAATAACAAATCCCCAAGTTCTTCTTCCATCGAACTTTTATCTTCTGTTGACTTCTTCTTTTTCATCCCGTGAACGTGTTGCACTTCACGTGCGACTTCCCCGAGTTCTTCTGTCAAACGTGCGACGAGTTCCATCGGTGGAAAATATCCTTCTTTAAACTGTGAGATGTACGCATCGACTGCTCGTTGCATCTCTTCCATCGTTCGTTCTTTCATCTTCCTCACCTCACTTTCTTCATTATACGCACTTTTTAAAAAATATTCAGTAATCTTGAAAAAGAAAACGCTCAATGAGTAGACTCATTAAGCGTTTGTCTTATTCGTCCCGTCCTGTGAAAATTAATAAAAGACGGACGAGCTCTAATACTGCTACTACTGTCGCTGCAACGTATGTCATCGCTGCTGCTGTTAATACTTTACGTGCTTGTGGCTCTTCACTTTGACCGATAATATTCATCGCAACGACTTGATTCATCGCTCGCTTCGACGCGTCAAACTCTACCGGTAACGTTACGAGCTGGAATAATACCCCAACTGCCATTAATGCAATACCGACTCCGAGCATCGTATTTGAGAAAAACAAACCGATCATAATGAAAATCCAAGAAGCATTCGACGTTAAGTTAACAGCAGGCACCATTTTGTGGCGGAAACGTAAAAAGCTATAATCTTCCGCATCTTGAATCGCATGCCCTACTTCGTGTGCAGCGACCGCTGTTCCTGCTACAGACGGTTTATCATAGTTGTCTGGCGATAGTGAGACTGTCTTACTAATTGGATTGTAGTGGTCTGATAAAAATCCTTCTCCACGAACGACACGAACGTTGTGCAAGCCGTTTTCATCTAAAATACGACGAGCAACTTCCGCTCCCGTCATTCCTGAAGTAGACAATACTTTCGAATAACGTGTATACGTTATTTTTACTTTATATTGCGCATAAAGTGGTAGCGCAATAATTAATACTAAATAAATAAGAAA
>JASKZX010000033.1 GCA_030147435.1 Savagea sp.
TTGAAGGAATTGGACTTGCCATTCCAGTAAATCTCGCAGTGCCAATTATTGAGCAATTAGAACAAACAGGTGAAGTGCATCGACCGACGATGGGTGTTTCTTTATATGAAGTACAGAACATCCCTTCACATCAACAACAACAAGTGTTGAAATTGCCGAAAGATGTAAAGCACGGCGTTGTCGTTATGGACGTTGCGCCACTGTCTGCTGCTGAGAAAGCAGGTCTCCAAGAATATGACGTTATCGTTGAGATGGATGGCGAACCGATCGAAGATATGGTTTCTTTAAGAAAATATTTATACAATGAAAAACGTGTCGGTGATGAGTTAACAGTGACGATTTACCGAGAAGGTCAAAAACAAGAAGTTCGTATGCATTTAGCGGACGGGAATACTTTTTAACAGCGAGTCGTTTTGTTCGTCTTACAGGCGGCAAAACGACTTTTTTCATGAAAGAGAGGAGGAAGAGAAATGAAATATATCGTTTGTAGTGATCACGTCGGTTACGCGCTAGATATGATTGTAGCGACGACGAAAGAAGCACCACAATTATTGCCTTTAGAAGAAGAAAAAACGTGTAGTGAATGTGAGAAAAAAGCAGAATATATAGTAGCGAACGAATGAGCGCCACAACATGTTGATAACTCTGTGGATAACTGTGGATAACTTTTCGAAAAAGCAAAAATATGAAGAAAAGGAAGTTCGATTTGTATGAATATTACAATAATCGCGGTTGGAAAAGTGAAAGAAAAATATGCAACACAAGGGATTAAAGAATTCGTGAAACGTCTCGGACCGTATGCGAAAGTAAAAATTGTGGAAGTAGCAGATGAACCGGCGCCGGAAAGTTTAAGTGAAAAAGAAGAGTTGCTCGTGAAACAAAAGGAAGGAGAAAAAATATTATCAAAAATTACTCCAGGAATGCACGTCGTCGCACTTGACCTCGGCGGAAAAGAACGGACGAGTGAACAGTTTGCTACGTGGATGGACGATCATCGTACATATGGGAGAAGTAAACTCGCTTTTGTTATCGGTGGTTCACTCGGTTTATCGGAGGAAGTATTGCGCCGTGCGGATGAAAAAGTTTCTTTTTCAAAAATGACGTTTCCTCATCAGTTAATGCGTTTGTTTTTAGTAGAACAAATTTATCGTGCGTTTCGAATCATTCATAACGAACCGTATCATAAATAAAAAAATAGAAGGATAAAAATGGCGAAATTGTGAGCGTTCATGGAAACTCGCGCTTTTCTCTCGACTGTAACCGCATTCAAATGATAGGATAGACCGTTTCTCTAACCTTGTAGAGCAGTCATAATAATGATAAACTGTAAATATGTATATTTATTGACCAGAAAAGATGAGGTAGCTCGATTGACGTCTTCTGAGTTTTGATCGTTTCACAGAAGCATCCACCTACTCTTTTCTGCAAATCTAGGGGATAAGGATGAGGAAAAATGAGCAATACTAGTACAGATGTTATCTTGATTGGTGCTGGAGTTATGAGCGCAACTTTGGGAACACTGCTCAAAGAATTAGAGCCAGATTGGAATATTACAGTGTATGAAAAGTTAGACAAACCAGGTGAAGAAAGTTCAAACGAATGGAACAACGCAGGTACAGGTCACTCTGCACTTTGTGAGTTAAACTACACGCCGGAACAGCCAGATGGTTCAATTGATACGACAAAAGCTATCAATATTAATGAGCAATTCCAAATTTCACGTCAATTTTGGTCATACCTTGTGGAAAAAGATTTAATTCAAGACCCACAAGAGTTCATCATGCCATTACCTCATATTAGCTTCGTTGAAGGAGAAGCGAATGTAAACTTCTTACGTAAACGTTTCGAAGTTCTTTCAAAAAATCCTTTATTCGAAGGTATGGAATATGCGGAAGATATGGAAACATTACGTGAGTGGATGCCTTTAATGATGGAAGGTAAAGTACAAACAGAACCGATGGCAGCTACAAAAGTTGACTACGGTACAGACGTAAACTTCGGAGAACTTACACGTAAGTTGTTCGGTCATTTAGAACAAGCAGACGGTGTAAACGTTGAGTATAACCACGAAGTAAAAGATATTAAACGTACATCGGATGGACTTTGGGAAGTAAAAGTTGTATCAAAAGACGGTAAACTTGAATACCGTAAAGCGAAGTTCATTTTCATCGGTGGTGGAGGCGGAAGCTTACCATTACTTCAGAAAACGAACATTCCTGAAAGTAAACAAATTGGAGGATTCCCTGTAAGTGGTGTCTTCTTAGTATGCCGCAACCCAGAAGTTGTAGAACAACACCATGCGAAAGTGTACGGAAAAGCAAAAGTCGGTGCACCACCGATGTCTGTTCCACACTTAGATACACGTTATATCGATAACGAACGTACATTACTTTTCGGACCATTCGCAGGATTTTCACCGAAGTTCTTAAAAACAGGTTCAAACTTAGACTTACTCGGTTCAGTGAAGCCAAATAACGTCTTCACAATGCTTGCATCAGGTGCGAAAAATATTCCACTGACAAAATATTTAGTGGAACAATTACTTCAATCAAAAGAAGAGCGTATCGAACAGTTACGCGAATTTATCCCGACAGCAAATGGTGACGACTGGGATCTCGTCATTGCAGGTCAACGTGTACAAGTCATTAAAGATACTGAAACTGAAAAAGGTAAACTTCAGTTCGGTACTGAAATTATTACGTCAGCAGACGGCACGATTGCTGCATTACTCGGAGCATCACCAGGTGCGTCAACATCTGTAAAAGCGATGTTAGATGTTGTTGAACGTTGTTTCCCACAACATATGGATGAGTGGAAGCCACGTATTAAAGAAATGATCCCATCATACGGTGAATCACTCGTCGATAACCAAGAGTTATTCGATGAAGTTCACTTCTCAACAGCGAAAGCGTTAAAACTTGCAACGAAACCAGAATAATAAAAAATGTCGACAGTTACTTCGGTAATTGTCGGCTTTTTTCTTTTTATTTTGGTGACTTTCAAACTTTCGACACATTTGTTATAATAGATGAAACGAATATAAGAAAACGGGTGCTTTTTGCTGAGACGTCAATCGACGAACCGTCAATCTGATCTAGGTAATGCTAGCGTAGAGACTTTTACAGGAGACGACTGTCTTTTTGCGCTGAGCAAAAGGCAGTTTTTTTATTGGATAAAAGGAGGGAAAAGAGATGAAACAACAATTAACATTTACAGATATATTAGTGACGATCATGCTCGGTGTCGTCTTCGGAATTATTATGCGTTTTTGGGATAGCTTATACGGAGTCGTCGGCGGATTTTTACCAGTTGGTAAACAATTGATTTATGGTATGTGGTTCATGGTTGGCCCGTTTGCTTTTTTATTACTTCGTAAGCGTGGAGTTGCTTTACTCGCAAGTGTTGCTGCAGCGAGCCTTTCTGCTTTAATGGGACATGGGTTACAAACACTTTTATACGGATTTGTACAAGGGCTTGGTGCAGAACTTGTTTTCATGTTATTTGCTTATCGTCGTTTTGATATGATTGTTGCAGGTCTTGCAGGGATTGGTTCACTCGTTGCAGGCTTCGCTTTAGACGTAGTGTATGGTTATATTGCTTACGAGCCGTGGGCGTTATTCGTGAAATATGGTTTACGTGCGATTAGTGCATTTATTTTCACTGGAGTATTTGCTTACTACATTGTGAAAGCATTAGAACGTACTGGCGTTACAAATTCATTACGTCCTGTTGATAAAAGTGAATATGATCAGCTAAGGTAGGAGGTTTTTTATGTATTACGTACAAAACCTTCGATTGAAATTTCCAGGAGAGGACTCCCTATTATTTCGGGATCTCTCCTTTACTATTTCTCGAGGGGAAAAAGTATTGTTACTCGGTCCAAGTGGAAGTGGGAAGTCGACTTTACTTCAAGTGTTAAGTGGTATTATTCCGAAGATTACAGAAGTACCGATCGTCTATGATGATGCTCACTTACCAACGTCGTGGGGGTATGTCTTCCAAGATCCAGATACACAATTTGCGATGCCTTTTGTTGATGAAGAGCTCGCTTTCGTTTTAGAGAACTTACAAGTCCCGAGAGAAAAGATGGATGAAAAAATTGCCCATATGTTAGCGCTCGTCGGCTTAGAGTTAGATGACCCCCACATGTTAATTGAAGATTTATCACAAGGGATGAAGCAACGTCTCGCACTCGCTTCTGTTTTATTGTTAGAGCCGGATGTATTATTTCTCGATGAGCCGTCTGCTTTACTCGACCCAGAAGGAACAGAACAAATTTGGGACACAGTGAAGCGACTCACGCATGATCAGACAGTGATTATTGTTGAACATAAAATTG
>JASKZX010000066.1 GCA_030147435.1 Savagea sp.
CTGGTGGACGCCCGCGTCGAATATGTGTGTAATAAGGCACGAGATCTTCGTCAGAATACGGTGTTCCGTATGCCATAACGAGTAAACCTACTGTTCGTTTAGCCATCGTTACTCCCCCTTCAATTTACTGCTCACTACGCACTTTTTCACTATATTCGTGAATAAATGCTGTGAGGCGTTGTAATGTTGCTGGGTCAACACTTGGGAACACACCATGACCTAAGTTAAAGATATGGCTTCCATTTTTCCCGTGTGCAGCACCTTGTTCAATAATACGTTTTGCTGCTTCTTCGATAATTGGCCAGTCCGCTAAAAGAAGGGATGGGTCTAAGTTTCCTTGCACCGGACGGCGAATGCCGAGTGCTTCTGCCTCTTCGATCGACGTACGCCAATCGAGTCCTAACACGTCTACTGGTAACTCATTCCAATCTTGAAGTAAATGGCTCGCGCCGACTCCGAATGTAATCATCGGTACATTTAAGTCACGCAATTTCGCAAAAATACGCGTCATCGTCGGTTTTACGAAAATACGGTAATCTTCCACACTTAATGCGCCGACCCATGAGTCGAAAATTTGGAAAGCTTTCGCACCCGCTGCGACTTGTGCACGTAAATATGTCACTGTCATCTCTTCTAATTTATCCATTAATGTAAACCATGCCACAGGTTCATTTTTCATAAATGATTTCGTTAAGTGATACCCTTTTGACGGTCCACCTTCGATCATATAGCTTGCAAGTGTAAATGGAGCTCCCGCAAACCCGATCAGTGGTACGTTAAGTTGCTCTTCTGTTAAAATTTTAATCGTATCTAACACGAAAGGAATGTCATCTTCTGGTGATAACTCTCCTAAATCTTTCACATCTTGTACCGAACGAACAGGGTTACTGATCACCGGACCAACCCCTGACTTAATTTTCACGTCAATACCGATCCCTGGAAGTGGTGTCACGATATCTTTATATAAAATCGCTCCATCCACGTCATATTGGTCTACAGGAAGCTTTGTCACATATGCACAAAGTTCTGGCTGATGTGTAATTTCCTCTAAAGAATATTTTTCCTTAATCTTACGGTATTCAGGCTGCGAGCGTCCTGCTTGGCGCATATACCAAACGGGTGTATGCTCGATTTTTTCACCTTTTGCTGCACGTAAAAGCGTATCATTAAATTTCGTCATTGATGTTTAGTCCCTACTTTCCTCTACTCGTATTCCGATTATTTTTTCCCTCATTCGATACTCAATATAATCGTTCACCCTTCTATTGTATAGGGGATTTGGACGAATGTCATAAAAAAGTGCTTCATTCAAAGAAAGTTGTGTTTCATTTCCCTTCAAATAGGGAAAACATACGGTAAGATAAAGACAGAGGAGGAATTGTTATGAGTTATATGCATTTTACTGTTGGTACACGTGATTTTTTAGAAAAATTACGTCTAGACAACGAAAATTTAATCATTACGTTCGGTTCTGGTGAAACGATGTTAATGGAAGAAGTGACAAATAAAACGAGCTCTTTCGTTACACCGCGCAGCTACCGAGTGATCGATTCAATCGGAACGCTTGAAGAAGTCGGTTATTTCGTCTTAAACCATATCCCTGTAACAGACGAAGGAAAACCAGTTTTCGAACATAACTTTAAAAATCGAGAAAGTAATTTAGAAGAATTTGCAGGATTTGTTGCATTTCGTTTACTTAAACCACTATCTGGCGATACATACGTCGTCTTAACAGAATGGACAGATAAACGTTACTTCGATATGTGGAAAGAATCGCGTTCATTTAAAAAAGCCCATGCGAAAAAACCAGCCACATCAGAAGGACCGCACATTTTCTCAAGTGCTTCTTACCTCAAAACATATCATACGCGCGAAAACGATATTGAAGAATTGTATGAACGAGCAAACAACTAATAAAAGCGTTTGGAGTCAACAGGCTCCGAACGCTTTTTTCTAAAAAATAAAGAATGATTCCTCGATGTTTGCCTCACTTTAAAAAAATCATTGAAGTTTTTTAAAAAAACGAGGAAAGACTTGAAATTTATGAAAATATTAGTTAAATTAACGATAAAATAACATTTCTAACAATTTCAAGGGGGAATTATAGTGGAACTAACAGAAATTATTTCAGATGATACACTTGCTATTTTTCCATCAGAACGAAACTTAGAAGAAAGTATTATTTATTTTAAAGGTGGGGATTCTCATACTTTCCCACTCTCTCCTAATAAATTGTTCGATACGTTATTTGAAACAAATGGTCGTCAACTGAAGCGAGAGATTAACTTTTGGGGAAAAAATGTCGTTTGCGACCGAAAATGTCCAGTCATCCTTGTTAATTATCCACATTGGGAGCCGTTACTATTTTTCCCTATCTTAGCAGCAACAAACGATGCGAACCATTGGATTTCTTTTGATCATTTCGTCCGTTTTACATACGACGAAGATACAGAACAAACGTATATTCAGTTTAGCGATGCGACAATTCTTGCTGTCCCTGCATCACGTTCGATCATGCATCGTCAAATTAGTTACGCTGCTTCTCTTTATAAATATATTCACCATTTAGAAAGAAAAGACTTCGGCTTTTTAGCAGACAT
>JASKZX010000077.1 GCA_030147435.1 Savagea sp.
TAACCTGCTTCTTGAATCGCCCACACAGAGTGTACAGTCGCATAGTCGAACTCTACCCCTTGTCCGATACGGATCGGTCCTGAACCGAGCACCATAATACTTTCACGCTCTGTACGGATCGATTCATTTTCCTGCTCATACGTTCCGTAGAAGTACGGTGTTTCTGAAACGAATTCTCCCGCACAAGTATCTACTTTTTTATACACAGGAAGCATTCCTTTTTCTTTACGTAAGTTGTAAACTTCGCGCTCTGACATATCCCAAAGCTCTGCGATTGTACGGTCTGCAAAGCCCATTCGTTTCGCTTCATAAAGTACGTCTTCATTTCCTTTATTGTCGCGAAGTACTTCTTCGTACTGAACGATATTTTCGAACTTACGTAAGAAGTAACGGTCAATCATACTCCATTCGTGAAGCGTTTCGACATCTACACCTCGACGTAATGCTTCTCCGATGAAGAAGAGACGCTCATCTCCTGCACGGCGAATACGTTTTTCAATCCATTCATCACTCATCTCTTCTCCACCGTCAAGTGATAAATGATATTGACCTGTTTCAAGTGAACGAACCGCTTTTAAAATCGACTCTTCGAACGTACGGCCAATTGCCATTACTTCCCCTGTCGCTTTCATTTGCGTTCCTAAATTACGTTTTGCTGATTCGAACTTATCGAATGGCCAACGTGGAATTTTCGTAACAACGTAGTCCAGTGATGGTTCAAAACATGCGTATGTCGTTTCTGTTACTGGGTTCATCATTTCATCTAATGTTAAACCGACTGCAATTTTTGCAGCGATTTTCGCAATTGGATAACCTGTCGCTTTCGATGCAAGTGCAGATGAACGTGAAACACGTGGGTTTACTTCGATAATGTAGTAATCGAAGCTATGTGGATCAAGCGCCATTTGAACGTTACATCCACCTTCAATTCCTAATGCGCGAATAATACGTAATGAGACGTCACGAAGCATTTGATATTCACGGTCTGTCATCGTTTGGCTCGGTGCCGTTACGATAGAGTCACCTGTATGAATTCCGACTGCGTCAACGTTTTCCATATTACATACGACGATTGCGTTATCCGCTGCGTCACGCATCACTTCATATTCAATCTCTTTAAATCCAGCAATTGATTTTTCAAGTAAACATTGGTTTACAGGACTATATTTCAAACCACTTGTCACGTATTCTACGAGATCGTCATGATCGTAACAAATTCCTCCACCTGTGCCCCCGAGTGTGAATGCTGGACGAACGATTACTGGATAACCGATTCGATCAACGAATGCTTCTGCTTCTTCCAAACTGTGAATAATATCACTTTCTGGTACAGGCTCTCCTAATTCATTCATTAATGAACGGAAAAGGTCACGGTCTTCTGCTTGGTGAATCGCATCGAGCTTCGTTCCAAGAATTTCAACGTCTAACTCATCTAAAATACCTGATTCATGTAATTCGATCGCCATGTTTAATCCTGTTTGACCACCGAGTGTCGCAAGAAGTGCATCTGGGCGCTCCTTACGAATAATACGGCTCACAAACTCTAATGTGATCGGTTCGATATACACTTTGTCTGCAATTTCTGTATCTGTCATAATTGTCGCAGGGTTTGAGTTAATTAAAATCACTCGGTACCCTTCCTCTTTTAATGAAAGACATGCTTGTGTTCCTGCATAGTCGAACTCTGCTGCTTGACCGATGACGATCGGACCTGATCCAATTACTAAAATCGTTTCAATATCTGTACGTTTAGGCATTGTAAATCCCCTTTCCTTCTTCCATTAATTTCACGAAGCGGTCGAATAAGTGGTTCGCATCTACTGGACCTGGTGATCCTTCTGGATGGAATTGCACTGAAAACGCGCGGTTTGCTTCACTTGCTAATCCTTGAACAGACTGATCATTTAAAGCGATATGTGTCACTTCAAGTCCTGTTCCTTCAACTGAATCACGATCAACTGTATAACTATGGCTTTGTGTCGTAAGCTCTGTACGGTTCGTATTTACATCTTTTACCGGATGGTTAGAACCGTATTGACCATGTTTCATCTTTTTCGTTTTCGCACCACTTGCTAAAGCGAAAATTTGGTGTCCGAGACCAATTCCAAACATCGGTACTTTACCGATGAGGGACTTCACTGTCTCAATCGCATGTGGGAGATGTTCTGGATTTCCTGGACCGTTCGATAATACGATACCGTCTGGAAACAGTGATAAAATCATCTCTTCTGTCGCATCATGCGGTACGACGATGACGTCGCAATCACGTTTATTCAGTTCTCGTAAAATCCCATGTTTCATCCCGTAATCGATCAATACGACACGTTCGCCGAGCCCTGGACTAGGATATGATTTTTTCGTTGATACTTGTTCCACGAGATTTGTCGGTAATTCATAATCTTCTACAAGTTTGACAACTTTCGTTTCATCAATCGTTGCACCTGCTTCCGTTAACATCCCTTTTAATGCCCCTTTGTCACGTAAAAGGTTCGTTAATGCACGTGTGTCAATATTTTGAATACCTGGAATTCCTTTTAACTCCATTAAATGTCCAAGTGACATCCCGCTTCGGAAGTTTGATGGCACTTCTTCTAGACGACGAACGACTAAACCGTTTAATGCCGGTTCAATCGATTCGTAGTCGTCACGGTTAATCCCATAGTTACCGATTGCTGGATATGTCATCACAATAATTTGTCCGCATGCTGACGGGTTTGAAATAATTTCTTGGTATCCGGTCATACCTGTTGAGAATACGACTTCACCGATTGATTCTTCTTTCGAACCGAATGCATATCCTTCAAAAATCGTTCCGTCTTCTAATACGAGATAACGTTTCTCCATTACTGTTCATCCTCCCATACGACTTCACCGTTAAAGATTGTTGCTACTGGCCATCCAGCAACTTTCCAACCGTCAAATGGTGTGTTTTTCCCTTTTGATAAAAATGTTGTGCGATCAATTTCTTGTTCCTTTTCTAAATCGATCAATGTTAAATCTGCATGTCCGCCTACTTCAATACGTCCATAAGGGAGACCGAATACATCGGCTGGCTTTTCTGTTAACCAGTTAATGAGCTGTTGTAATGTCCATTTACCTTCTTTGACAAACTTCGTGTAAAGAAGCGGGAATGCTGTTTCAAATCCTGTAATACCAAACGGTGCACGTTTAAATCCAACTTCTTTTTCTTCAGCTGTATGTGGCGCGTGGTCCGTTGCGATACAGTCGATCGTACCATCTTCTAATCCTTCAATTAACGCTTCTAAATCTTCTTGACCTCGAAGTGGTGGGTTCATTTTGAAGTCTGCATCGTCCCCTGGAATATCATTTTCTGTTAAAAGTAAATGGTGAGGTGTTACTTCTGCTGTGACACGAATGCCTGCTCGTTTCGCATCACGAATGACGCGCACTGACTCTTTCGTACTTACGTGACATACGTGGTAATGAGCATCTGCTGCTTCAGCGAGTAACACGTCGCGGGCAATGTGTACAGACTCTGCTGCAGATAAAATTCCTGGGATGTTTAATTCTTTATTACGTGTTCCTTCATGCATCGCACCGCCATAAAGAAGTGAGTTATCTTCACAGTGTGCAACAACCGGCATATCAATTGCAGATGCATTACGCATTGCTTCATACATCATACCTGCTTCTTGAATACCGACACCATCGTCTGTGAAAGCGAATGCGCCACCTTCTTTTAAAACAGGCATATCTGTTAATTCTTTCCCTGCTTCACGAATCGTGATTGACGCATAAGGTAATACACGTACTTTCGCATTTTTCTCAATTAACTCATTCACATGCGCTAAGTTTTCTTTCGTATCTGGTACTGGGCGTGTGTTTGGCATCGCACAAATCGTTGTGAAACCGCCTTTTGCTGCCGCAAGTGTTCCTGTTTCGATCGTCTCTTTGTGCTCGCCACCTGGTTCGCGTAAGTGAACGTGTACGTCGACAAATCCTGGTGAAAGTAAACGACCTTTCCCATCGATTTTACGCGCTGCATCAACCGTTAAGTTGTTTCCGATTGCTGCAATTTTTCCGTCCTCGATATACACCTCTGTTTGTAATAATTCATCGTTCCCATTTAACATTTGTACGTTTTTAATAAGTAAGCTCATTATGAATTCCTCCCTTGAAGTAATGTATGGATGATTGCGGCGCGTGTATACACACCATTTTCAACTTGTTGAAAAATTCTTGATTTTTCGCTCTCAATTAATTCACTTGCAATTTCTACACCGCGGTTTACAGGTGCCGGATGCATGATAATCGCTTCGTCTTTCAATTGAGCAGCACGTTCGATCGTTAAACCGAATGTTTCATGATACTCTTCTTTCGTGTAATTCATTTGTTCATCATGACGTTCGTGTTGAACGCGAAGAAGCATCACTACATCCGCCTCTTTAATGACGTCATCCCAACCGTTTACCGCTTCGAACTCTCCTTGCCACTCTGGCGGGCATAAAAATTGTACGTTCGCACCGAGGCGCGTTAAAGCATCGGCATTCGAGCGAGCAACACGGCTATGAGAAATATCTCCTGCGATCAATACATTCAATCCTTCGAAACGACCAAATTGTTCATAAATCGTAAATAAATCAAGTAGTGATTGTGATGGGTGTTGGCCTGAACCATCCCCTCCATTAATGATTGTAACAGATGTTCGTCCGAGAAGTTCTTCGTAATAGCCATCTTCCGAATGTCGGATCACGAGCGCATCTAGTCCAATTGCTTCTAATGTCTTCACTGTATCATATAATGTCTCGCCTTTTGTAGTACTTGAAAACTGTGCATCAAATGGTACAACTTCAAGTCCTAAGCGACGTTCTGCCATTTCAAAACTCGTTTTCGTTCTCGTACTCGGTTCAAAAAACAAGTTACTGACATAATACTTTTTATCCATTGCTGGAATTCCTTGTTCTTTAAATTGTCGCGCTTTTTTCACAATTTCTTTCATTTGTTTTACTGATAATTCTTTCATACTTACTAGATTATCCATCATTAATCTCCTTTTCACCTAAAACAAAAGCCTTCCTTTACCGTTTTTGGCAAAGAAAGGCTGCAGAAAGTAGGGAAGTAGACATACTTCTCCTTACTTATACAATCCCTTTCTTTGCCTCACGGGACAAAGTTAAAAGGTTTTTTTATTCTTCATCTAATAATTCTTTCGGACGACCTGGTAACAATAAATTTAATAACACACCAGTGATCGCTGCAAGTGCCATTGAACTAATTTCAATGTCGAAACCGAAAATGTTTGCATCTAATGTTGCGCCACCGATTCCTAATACTAAGATGACCGATGCGATGACGAGGTTTCGTTGACTCCCAAAGTCAATGTTGTGATCTACGAGCATACGGAGTCCTGCTGAGGCAATCATACCGAAAAGAAGGATAGATACTCCTCCTAAAACAGCACTCGGAATTGTTGCAATAGCTGCCATAATTTTTCCGAAGAAAGAAAAGACAATCGCAAGAACCGCAGCTCCTAAAATAACGTACACGCTGTATACACGTGTCATTGCGAGCACTCCGATATTTTCTCCGTAAGTCGTTTTCGGTGGTCCTCCGACGAGTCCACTGATCAACGTTCCGAGACCATCTCCGAGTAATGAACGGTGAAGTCCTGGCTCTTTAATATAGTTTCGTCCAACGACTCGACCGAGTACGAGTTGGTGTCCAATATGTTCAGATACCGTCACGATGACGACCGGAACCATAATTGTCGCCATACTCAATGTAAATTGAATATCGTAATGTACTCCTGGAATTAAGAAGTCTGGAATTGCAAACCATGACGCTTCTTTCACTGCCGTAAAGTCGACGATACCGATGAATAATGAATAAATATAACCGACGATAATCCCGACGAGTACAGGCATTAAACTAATTAAACCTTTAAAGAAAATAAGGACGATAATCGCTGTTAATAAAGTAACAACCGCTGCAGATAAGTGAGGTAAGCTATACACGGACTCACCTTCTACTGTAATGTAAGAAGCCATATTAATTGCTGTCGGTGCTAATCCTAATCCAATCACGATAATGACAGGTCCTACAACAATCGGCGGTAAAATGCGCATAATCCAACGATATCCTGTTTTCCAAATAATTAAGGAAATAATCGAATATGTGAGTGCGACGAGGATACTTCCGAGCATCGCATCTCCAATGCCTCCATTTTCAGTAACGACGAGCATCGGCGTAATAAAGGCGAAACTCGAACCGAGATAGGCAGGTACTTGGAAGCGCGTCACAAGAATAAAGATAATTGTTGCAATACCGCTCGTTAAAAGCGCTATTGCTGGGCTTAGCCCGACGAGTTGCGGAACGAGGATTGTCGCACCGAACATTGCAAACATATGTTGTAAGCTGAGCACAAGCCACTTACTCGCTTCCGGCTTTTCATCGATTCCGATGACTTGATGTTTTTCTGACATGTTGTTTCTCCTTTACTTATGGATCGTTACGCTATCGTATTCATCCACTTCTTTTAATTGTACACGGACACGTTCTTCACTTGATGTCGGAATATTTTTTCCAACGAAGTCTGGACGTATCGGTAGTTCACGATGTCCTCGATCGACGAGCACTGCTAATTGAATTGCTGCGGGACGACCGAGGTCCATCACCGCATCCATCGCAGAGCGAACTGTACGACCTGTAAACAATACATCGTCTACTAATATCACTTTTTGGTCTTTCACATCATGTGTAATATCAACATCACTAACATGCGGACCATTTTGAATACGTTTTGTATGTAAGTCGTCTCGATATAACGTAATATCGAGCTCTCCACTACGAATTTCTTTCTGTTCAATTTGTTGAATTTTTTCACTCAAACGTTTTGCTAAATAAGCACCACGCGTTCGGATACCGACGAGCATACAATCGTCAATTCCTTTATTATGTTCAATAATTTCATGAGCAATTCGAGTAAGTGCTCGATTCATATCTTGTTCGTCTAAGATAAGTGCTTCTGTCATCGAAATCCTCCTTTTCTCCATAAAAAAAGCCTTTTTATCAGAGACTGATAAAAAGGCACAAGTAGCTAGAGGTATACATATATTTTTAGACATACGTATCCCTCGTTGCTGATCCGGTCACCTTGTCAGCCTCTCTGGACTGTTTTTAAAGGTTCTTTATTTGATTAACATAACTATACGCTCGTTTCTTTTAAAAGTCAATCAGTTTCTTTACGTAATTGTTGTAACA
>JASKZX010000118.1 GCA_030147435.1 Savagea sp.
GCCCGTCGTTATCACGATACGACGAGTAAGTATACGCAAGAACAAATGGAAAAATATATGGCGCAAAATGCATGTCCGACATGTGATGGCTACCGATTACAAGAAAAAGCGCTCGCTGTGAAAATTAACGGCGAACATATCGGACAAGTGACGGACCGCTCGATTCAAGAGGCGTACGACTTTTTCCATACGCTCGAATTGTCAGAGATGGACCGCCAAATCGCATCACTCATTTTGCGAGAAATTGAAGAACGACTGAAGTTTTTATTAAATGTCGGACTCAATTATTTAACACTTTCACGTGCAGCAGGAACATTGTCTGGAGGAGAAGCGCAACGGATTCGTCTAGCGACACAGATCGGTTCGTGTTTAACCGGTGTGTTATACATTTTAGATGAGCCGTCGATCGGGCTTCACCAACGAGATAATGACCGACTCATTGCGACACTGGAAGATATGCGCGATTTAGGAAATACACTTATTGTCGTCGAACACGATGAAGATACGATGCGTGCCGCTGACTATTTAGTCGATATCGGGCCAGGCGCAGGAGAGCACGGAGGAGAGATCGTCGCAGCGGGAACGCCTAAAGAAGTGATGAACGATAAAGACTCATTAACTGGTCAATATTTAAGTGGCGAACGTTTCATCCCAGTACCTGAAGAGCGACGCCCACGTGATGGCCGCGTACTTACAGTAAAAGGTGCGACAGCAAACAACTTAAAAAATATTACAGTCGATTTCCCCCTCGGACAATTTATCGCTGTTACAGGAGTGTCAGGGTCTGGAAAAAGTACGCTCGTGAACGAAGTGTTGTATAAATCACTCGCTCAACAAATGAACCGAGCGAAAGCACGCCCTGGAGAACATAAAGAAGTGCTCGGTATCGATCAACTCGATAAAGTAATTGAAATTGACCAATCGCCAATTGGCCGAACACCTCGTTCGAACCCGGCGACATATACCGGTGTGTTCGATGATATTCGTGACGTATTTGCGATGACGAATGAAGCAAAAATGCGCGGATATAAAAAAGGACGTTTCAGTTTCAACGTGAAAGGTGGGCGTTGTGAGGCGTGTCGCGGAGATGGAATTTTAAAAATTGAAATGCACTTTTTACCGGACGTGTACGTTCCTTGTGAAGTATGTGACGGTAAGCGATACAATCGTGAAACGCTCGAAGTGAAATATAAAGGGAAAAATATTTCGGACGTTTTAAATATGACTGTTGAAGAAGCATTGCTCTTTTTCGAGCCGATTCCGAAAATCCACCGAAAATTACAGACACTCGTCGATGTCGGACTCGATTACATCCGTCTCGGTCAACCAGCGACGACCCTTTCAGGCGGAGAAGCACAACGTGTGAAACTCGCTTCTGAGTTGCATAAACGGTCAACTGGAAAATCGATCTACATTTTAGACGAACCGACGACCGGCTTACACGTGCACGACATTGCAAAATTATTGAAAGTGTTACAACGTCTCGTAGACGGCGGCAATACCGTCATCGTCATCGAACATAATTTAGACGTAATTAAAACGGTCGACTATATGATCGACCTCGGTCCAGAAGGTGGCGACGGTGGCGGACAAGTTGTAGCAACAGGGACACCCGAAGAAATTGCTAAAGTGAAAGCGTCATATACTGGTCAATATTTAGCACCGATTTTAAAACGCGATCGTCGATAAGTGAAACTTTTCCATGAGTCGTTCGTATAATAACTAGCTAGACAATATAAGGAGGCGTTTTTCATGCAAGAAAAGAAAAAAAGAATTTTAGACCTCGTCGAACAAGGAATTTTGACATCAGAAGAAGCACTCGTCTTACTCGAGCGACTCAATGAAAAGTCAGGACAAGAAGCGACGAAAGAGCGTCCGTTTACCGAAGAGAAAAAAGAAGAAGAACCATTTACGAACGGTTCCAACAAAACATTTTTTGACGAAGTGGCAAAAGATTTAGCGCAAGTCGGTAGCCAGTTCATGGGCTTCATGAAAACAGCGGTCGATCAAGTGAAAGATTTCGACGTGAAAAATGCGGCAATGGTTCATGAAACGCTCCAAGAAGAACGTACATTTCCTGTTACTGATGTAGAACGTATATCGTTCGATTTAGCTCATGGTGATATTGCGATTACTTCAAGTGAGCGAGAAGACATTCGTATTACTTATGACGTCGATGTCTATACACCGATGTCAAAAGAAGAAGCAGAAAAACATTTCGCACGTTACGTACAAGCAGTCGTTCAAAAAGAGACATTGTATGTTTCAAGCCAATGGAAACTCGCGAATGTGAAAGTGACATTAGAACTTCCGAAAAAAACGTATGACCGTTTGCATATCGGTACGAATAAAGGTGACGTAGTAATCGATCACGTGACGACACGTATTTTAAATGTCGATACAGTTGCTGGAGGTGTGACGGTAGATGCGGTTGATTTTACAGATAGTGCGATTGAAACGAAACACGGCAAAGTGAAAGTAACAAATAGCATCGGCCGCACATTAGATGTCGACACAGTAAACGGTGAAGTATCTGTACACAGCAGTTTAGAAGAAGTAGAACTCGAGTCGACAAACGGAACTGTTATATTTACAGCGACGAACCGTTTACGTAAACTCGATATCGATACATCACTCGGCGCAATTGAAGTGTATGTACCGAAAACATTAGCGTTCAAAGGAGAGGCGGAAACGAAAATTGGTCAATTAGACGTTCGTTTAGACGACATCCGCTATGAAAAAGAAGAACGCGAATTTTTCCAAAAAGAAATGAAGTTTATTCAAGACGGTGTAACAGATGAAGCGAAAATTGATCTCGATACGAATGTCGGGACGATTCTCATTCGTCATACGACTGTAGAATAAGAGGCAACGTGTACTCTTTCGAGGGTGCACGTTTTTCTTTCTTCTTCATTCTGTTAAACTAACGATAGTCATTCATGAAACGTTTATGAAATGAAAGAGGAAGAGGGGGATTTCATGTCATCGATGACAGTTTACGATGTAAAAGAAACATTTAATTTAGAAGTAGTAAGTGGAGAGGAGTGGCTCGACCGTGAAGTAACGACGAGTGACGTTTCTCGTCCAGGTTTAGAAATGGCGGGCTTCTTTGATTTTTATCCAGCTGAACGCATTCAATTGCTCGGTAAAAAGGAAATGACGTATGTCGAACGTCTCCCGGCGATTGATCGGATGAAACGACTCCAGCGACTCTGTACACCAGAAACGCCAGCGTTCATTTTAGCGCACGGTATTGAAGGACCGCGAGAGTTGTTTTACGTCGCGTCAGAACAACAAATTCCAATACTTCGCACGCCGCATCAAACGACGCGTTTTAGCGGGATGCTAACGAACTTTTTAGAAGGAAAACTTGCACCGATGACGACGATTCACGGTGTGCTCGTTGACGTGTACGGTGTCGGTGTCTTAATTACAGGAAAAAGTGGCGTCGGTAAAAGTGAAACAGCTTTAGAACTCGTCAAACGCGGTCACCGACTCGTTGCTGATGATGTCGTTGAAATTCGACAAGTCGCAAAAAACGTTTTGATCGGTAATTCACCGAAGTTGCTTGAACATATGTTAGAAATTCGTGGTGTTGGGATTATCGATTTAATGGTGTTATTCGGAGCAAGTTCTGTAAAAGATAATAAACGAATTTTACTTGCGATCGATTTAGAGTTATGGGATGAAGAAAAAGAATATGATCGACTCGGACTTGATGAGCATAAAGTAAAAATTATCGATTCTGAAATTACGAAATTAACAGTGCCTGTTCGACCAGGACGAAACTTATCGGTCATTATTGAAGTAGCGGCGATGGATTACCGGATGAAAAAGCTCGGTATTAACGCAGCGGAACAATTTACACAGCGACTGGAAGAAGAAGTGCGTAAAAATGCGTTGAAGGAGGAACAAAAGCGACATGATTAACTCCTTTCATTTACTTGCACT
>JASKZX010000137.1 GCA_030147435.1 Savagea sp.
GTTTGCCTGACGAAATAAACGCCACCTTTCATTGTATGCCTAAATTGCTAGAAGAAAAAGTGAAAAATAAATAAAAGATGACAAAGCGTTATTTATTCTCAAAATATTCGTGTAGGCGCTGTTCGACGATTTGTTTCGTCCATTCGTAAACGAGGGCATGATCTTCATTTGTATGAATCGGTAAATGAATCGATAACGTATCCCCTTGTAAAAGAAAATGAGAGTTTTTATGTTTAGCTAAATGAGTCATCGGCATATCTTTTATTAATGTGGATAACTTTTTTTCATTGAATGGGATGAATTCATTTTGTTGTTTTTCAGTCCATTCAATATTGTAGCGGTTCGTATTTTTCGTAAAGAAACGATAAAAACATGGAGCTACTTGCTTAGCTGTGATAGGTTCCATCCATAGCTCTTTGTCACGTGTTAATAAACAATAAAGAACGACGAGTTTATAGCTTTTTGATAGTTTTGTTTGGTTGATCTCCTCAAACCAAGAAGCGTAACGTATGGCAACTTCTCGTTCTTCTTTTGTTAAGTGATCGGTTGCAAGTAAAAACTGTGGATAAGAACGAAATTCTCTTCGAATATATTGCCCTGTTGAAGGCCCGAGCAAATGCATGTCTAGATAAGTTGGTCGTCTCCCTAATTCAGCAATTAAATCGTAGAAGCGTTCGATGAGCTGTTCATTTTTCGTTTGACTCATTTTTTTCATAGTCTCTAAAAGATCAACGACTTCTGTTTCAAAATCAAACTCAATGACACCAGGAATGGAAAGGCTAGCTTCATCAAAATGAACTGGTTGTTCTAAATTTTGAGTAAGTGCACTAAATTTCTTTGTCACGTTTCGATAGTTTCCAATCAAATCAATAACGACACAATGTTCTTTCTCTTCCGCTAGACGTAATCCTCGTCCGAGCTGTTGTGTAAAGACAGCGAGAGATTCTGTCGGACGAACAAAAAGAAGTGTATCCACTTTAGGAATATCTACCCCTTCATTAAATAGATCGACTGTAAAAATAATATCGAGTATGCCATCGTTTAAAGCTTGGCGTGCATTTTGACGAATGGATGAAGGAGTTTGTCCTGAAAGTGCAAGTGAACGCACTCCTTGTTGTTGAAAGTAAGTACTTAAGTATTCTGCTTGCTTGACAGATGAACAAAAAGCGATTGTTCTCGTTTGTTTTCGTTTTTCCCAAGCATCAAAAACACCTTTTGCATAATTTTTATGTAGTTGCTTTTGAATCAATTGTTCTCTATCGTATCGCTTCCCTTGCCAAGCGATTTCATCATAGTTTGTTTCATCAAATACCCCGTAATAAACGATTGGAGAGAGCCATTGATTTTGAATTGCTTCAATGAAATGAATCGATATCGCAACATTCCCATCACAAAGTGCATAGACGTCTTGGTTGTCTAAACGTTCAGGAGTCGCTGTAATACCGAGCCAAAAAGATGGTTGGAAATGCTGTAATACTTCTTGGTAAGAAGGTGCGACTGCATGATGAAATTCATCAATAATAATTAAATCAAAGTCGTCTCGATCAAATTGTTGTAAATGATAACGTGAAGCGAATGTTTGAATAGAAGCAAACGTCATCTCTGCATCATTTACTTTATTTTTTCCATTATAAAGACCAGCAGAACGTTCAGGGTAAAGAGCTTGAAATGCTTCTTTTGCTTGAACTAATAATTCTTCACGGTGGGCAATAAATAAAATTCGCTCAAAAGAAGCTGCAAAAAAGGCAGCTAAATATGTTTTTCCAAGTCCTGTTGCTAAGACGACAAGTCCTTTGTCGTATCCTTTTTTACGCATGTCTTCTAAAGCGTTTAAAGCCATTTGTTGCGCAGGACGAGGAGTTAATTGCAATGGTTGCTTTTTTTCTCGTACAACTTCAGTCGTTTTTGTTGGCAGCAACGGATAGTCGATAGAATGGTCATCATCTAATAAGATATCTCCGATATTTAGCTTTGCATTTTCTTGCTGATATCGTTTGTTGTATCGACGAATCGTTTCTTCATTTATTGGAATAGTGTCAGAGTGTGTAAATAATTTGATAAACGTAGCGGCAACTTCTTCAAAGAAAACATGTTCTTTTTGAAGTGTTGCGTGAATATTCCATTCGACAGCATCGGTTAAAGCAGCTTGAGATAAGTTCGATGAACCGACGAATATTTCTGCAGTCGATGAAGAACGAAATAAATAAGATTTAGGGTGAAAAGAACGTCCATTACTTTGAAAGAGCCGAATTTGAGCATTCGGTAATTTTCTAAAAAGTAGTTGTAACGCTTCAGGTTCAGTAATATGTAAGTAATCACCGAATAAGAGCTTAATCTCAGCTCCTCGGTCATGTGCTTTTTGTAATTCGTGAATGACAGCTTTCGCACCTGTACGTTTTAAAAAAGAGACGACCCAATAGACCGTCTCACTTTTTTCGGTTGCTTGAAGTAAGTCATCACGCAAAAAGTGCGTAATTAACTTAAGTTTCATCTTCCTTCACCTCAATTAAAAATATCGCTTCATCAAAGCCACCGCGTTGTGCTTTTTTCTTTTTACGAATATTTTCAACATCTTCAAATGTTGCACCTACTGCGTGTGCATGAGCATGAAGAAGTTCAAGAATATCTGCTAGTTCTTCTAGCTGTTCATCTTTAGAACGTGCACTTTTTACTTCTTCTGCTTCTTCAAACAATTTTTCTTGAATCGCTTTTATCCATTCATCGTTTGACAATGTACGTGTCGTACACGTTTTTCCGTCTGCTTGAATAATTTTAGGAATGAGGTCACGAACGAGTTTATTATAAATTGGCATAGATCTTTCCTCCTTTATATTCTATCGATAGAATACCATACGTTTTATGAAGCAGCTTG
>JASKZX010000170.1 GCA_030147435.1 Savagea sp.
GGTTGTGGATACAGTTTTCCACAGGTGTGGACAAAAATAATCCACAGGTTGTGGATAATGTGGATAACTCTTTTTATGTATTAACATATCCACAAATGACTGTGGATAACTATAACAAGAAAACCTTATGAAATCAATAGTTTTCATAAACTGACGAAAGTTATCCACGCTATCCACAACCCCATTATCCACAGCCTGTGGATATGTGGATAAAATGTGGATAACCTGTTGATAACTCAAAAACGCCGAAAAAACAATCTACAGGTTTATCCACAAAAAGTCAAGCAAAATGTGGATAACTCGCCTTTGAAAAAAGAGATAAAAAAGCGTACAAAAACTTGAGAAAAAGTGCTCGTTCGGTGGAGGTGTAATTTCTCTTTTTCAATAGCAGAATGGAATGGATTAAAAATGTTCATTGACATTCATTCTGTCTATCGCTATAATATTGAAGACCTTATTGAAGTTAGACGTAAGATCGTATTTTTATTGAGGAGGTGGAATCATGAAACGTACATTCCAACCAAATAAACGTAAACGTAGTAAAGTTCACGGCTTCCGCAAACGTATGAGCACGAAGAATGGTCGTAAAATTCTCGCAGCACGTCGTCGTAAAGGAAGAAAAGTACTTTCATCATAATTAGGCCACTGACCTTTCAGTGGTCTTTTCTTTTTTCAACATGAAAAAGTAGGTGAAGTATGCGAAAAGCACAACGTGTCAAATCCGAAAAAGATTTTCAACGAGTATTCAAACAAGGAACATCTTTTGCCAATCGCCAATTTGTCGTTTACTTGTATGAAAAAAAAGACCAGCCGTATTTTCGGCTCGGTCTTTCGGTGAGCAAACGATTAGGAAACGCAGTGAAGCGAAATCAGATTAAACGATACATTCGTCAGACGTTCCTCGAATTGAAAGATGAGTTGCGTCAAGATGTCGATTATGTCGTCATCGCGAGAAAGCCAGCAAGTCAAATGGACTTTCACCAGACGAAAAAAAGTTTACAGCACGTGCTTCGAATTGCTAAATGTTTGCCACATAATCGAAAAAGAAAAAAGAGCAAGTAAAATTGAGATGATGGAGGAGTTTTCTGTGTCGAGAAGTTTCAAGAAAAAATTGCTGCTCATTGCAGTATTTTCAGCCCTTGCATTCGTTCTTGCAGGATGCGGTGACTTTAAAGAACCGATCTATGCAGATACAGAAGGTTTTTGGAGTCGTTACATCGTTTGGCCGATTGTATCACTTGTCACTTTATTTAAAGAGTGGCTCGGTACATATGCACTCAGTATTATCGCTGTAACGATTTTAATTCGTGTGATTTTACTTCCACTCATGGTGCAACAAGTAAAAAATACGAAACGTATGCAAGAAGTACAACCTGAATTACAAGCGTTAAAAGAGAAATATAAATCAAAAGATGCGGTTACACAGCAAAAGTATCAACAAGAAATGCAGCGGATTATTATTGAGAAAAATATTAACCCTGCAGCAGGTTGTTTACCAGTACTTGTACAAATGCCGATCATCATCGGTTTGTATCATGCGATTAGCCGAATGAATGCGACACCTGAAATTGAACTCGGTACATTTATCGGGTTTCAACTTGCAGAGCCAAGCATTATATTAGCGGTTCTTGCAGGACTTATGCAGTTTGTTGTATTACGAACTGGCCCTGCGATGGATAATCCACAGATGAAAATGATGACGTACTTTATGCCATTTATGATTGTTGGTATCGGACTCTTTTTACCAGCAGCAATCGCTCTTTACTGGATTGTCGGTAACATTTTCATGCTCGGACAAAATATCGTCATGTACAAACCGTTTAGTAAAGCAAAAGAAGAAAAATCCGCATCAAAATAAACGAAAGAAAATAGATTTTCGTTTGAAAAAAAGGGTGTTTGAGTCGATTGACTTCAAACGCCCTTTCCCTCGTTTTTTCATAGTGAAAAAAGAAAGTGAAACAATTGTGAGTATGAACCTTAATCGTGCATTCAGATGCGCTTTACGTTATGATGAAGAGAAGAAAATATGACTAAAGAAAGGTGACGAACCGATGAAATTAGATACGATTGCTGCGATTTCTACACCGATGGGAGAAGGAGCAATTGCGATTGTTCGTTTAAGTGGTAGCGAGGCGTTAAATATAGCGACGTCCATTTTTCGTGCGCCCTCAAACGAACCGTTAAATGAACAGCCAAGTCATACGATTCATTATGGACATCTCGTCGATCCAAAAACAGATCAAGTCGTTGAAGAAGTAATGGTATCGGTGATGAAAGCACCGAAAACATTTACACGCGAAGATGTTGTAGAAATTAATAGCCACGGAGGAATCGTTGCGGTAAACCGTGTATTAGAACTCGTTTTATCTCAAGGTGCACGTCTTGCAGAACCAGGTGAATTTACGAAACGAGCATTTTTACACGGACGTATCGATTTATCACAAGCAGAAGCGGTCATGGATTTAATTCGTGCAAAAACCGATCGTGCGATGGACGTTGCGCTCGATCAAATGGAAGGACGTCTCTCGCGACTCATACGTGATTTACGTCAGAAAATTTTAGAAGTGCTCGCTCAAGTAGAAGTCAATATCGATTATCCTGAATATGATGACGTCGAAGAAGTAACGATTCCGTTACTTGAAGAAAATGCGACATATGTGAAACGAGCGATTGAAGATTTATTAAAAACGAGTCGTCAAGGAAAAATTGTACGAGAAGGGTTGTCGACAGTAATTGTTGGACGTCCAAATGTCGGGAAATCATCATTATTGAATAGTCTCGTACAAGAAAACAAAGCAATCGTAACCGATATTGCAGGAACGACTCGTGATATTATTGAAGAATACGTCAATGTCGGCGGTGTTCCGTTACGTCTTGTTGACACGGCAGGTATTCGGGAAACAGAAGATATCGTTGAGCGGATGGGTGTTGAAAAGTCACGTGAAATGTTGAATAAAGCCGATCTTTTGTTACTCGTTTTAAACGCAGCGGAGCCTTTAACAGAAGAAGATCGCCGTTTGCTTGATATTACACGAGATACAGAAACGATTGTCGTTTTAAATAAAACCGATTTACCTCAAGCGATTGACCTTGAAGAAGTGAAGTCACTTGTCGGTGATCGCCGTCTCGTTACGACGTCACTTATTCAAGACGAAGGAATTGATGCATTAGAAGAAGCGATCAGTGCGCTTTTCTTCGACGGAACGATTCAAGCACAAGATGCGACGTATGTGTCGAATGTCCGTCATATTGATTTGTTAAAACAAGCCGATGCATCGATTACCGAGGCGTTAGAAGCAGCAGCACTCGGAATGCCTGTTGATATGATTCAGATCGACCTCGTACGGACGTGGGAGATTCTCGGAGAAATTATCGGAGAAGAAGTACAAGACCAATTAATTGATGAATTGTTTTCACAATTTTGTTTAGGAAAATAAAGAAAGGAAGATTCATGTGAATAAACCATTTGAAGCAGGCACGTTCGACTGTATCGTCGTCGGAGCAGGCCATGCCGGTTCAGAAGCAGCACTTGCTGCCGCGAAACGAGGAGCAAAAACTCTCGTGTTAACGATGAATCTCGACATGATTGCATTTATGCCATGTAACCC
>JASKZX010000166.1 GCA_030147435.1 Savagea sp.
AACCGTAGGGACTACGGGGATAGCCTAATCAATTAGCGTTCGTTAGAACGCTGTACTTAGGAATCTACTAGGCTTTAGCCTAGTAGTAGTTCAAAGTTCGTTATAATATAAAGAGAAGAAAGTAAAGGAGGCCGAACATGGACAGACAACAATGGTTGGCCCGAATTGATGCATTGCACGATACGTATTGCGTCAATTGTCCAATTAAAGCAACATTGACGAAAGAAAAAAGTAAAACAGCTGCTCATCGTTTTTGTATTACGACATGTACTGTCGGAGAAGAATTGAAGCAGTGCGGGCGTCGCGCTTTACACGTATAAATAATGAAAAATTCCAACCTCGAATGAGTGTTGGAATTTGTCGTTTTAGGCCTGTTCTTTTTGTACGTTTGCCGCTTGAGGTCCACGGATTCCTTCGACGATATCGAAAGTAACAGGTTCTCCGTCTTCGAGTGATTTAAATCCTTCTTCGACGATTCCTGTGTAATGAACGAAAATGTCGTCTCCTTCTTCCGTTTCAATAAATCCATACCCTTTTGAGTTACTAAACCATTTCACTGTACCTTTATGCATGGCAATTCCTCCTCGGCTCAATCAACGATCGATGATCGCTAGAGCGTATTCCTCAAGACTTCCTTATGTTAGGAAGTCTTTTCCCATCATATCATGAAAAAAATGCTTCGGCAATTGCCGTTCCTAGCCGTCAAAAGAGCTACTTTCGACTAAATATCCTGCATGTTTTAACGCTTTTTCTGCTTGGATAATATCTTCTTTCGTTTCGGCTTCTACTGTATGTAGGTGAACGCCACCATGTGCTAAGTCGAGTAAAAAAGAAGCATCCGCTGCGCGAATTTTTTCAATGAATTGTTCCACTTCTCGTCGGTTAGACACCATAATGGAAGCACTTAAATCTCCATAGACGGGATGCTCAATGCGCACATCTTTCACTGTACATCCATTGTCTACAAAAATGAACAATTCCTCTTCCGTTTCTTCAGGAGGATGTTGACAAACGATCGTTTTCGTGTGATGCGTCGTTTTTTCATCTTCTTCTACATAGACATATCCTCTGCTCGTAGCAATGATCGGATGTCCTTGTGCTTTTAATAAAGTGACATCTCCGACAATGACTTGTCGACTCACATTCGCTAAATCACCGAGCGTACGTCCTGGAATTGGCTCACTTGCTCGTTGGAGTTGTTCAATGAGCCATTTTCTTCTTTCGTTTCCGAGTAATTTTTTCGTCATGTGCTCCCTCCTCATCGTTAAGTGTAAAGGCGTTTTGCGATATTTTCAATAGAAGAGATAAGAGCATCAATCCCTTCCGTTGTTGTCGATTCACCGAAAGAAACGCGGCAAAACTCTCGTGCGCGTTCATCCTCTACTCCGAGCGCTTGCATCGTCATCGCTGCATCGGTCATTCCGACGTAGCAAGCACTTCCTGTCGAAATGTAAAACCCTTCTCGAGAAAGCTCATGCATGAGCCATTCCCCTTCGATCTGTCGAATGCCGAACCCAAGGATTCCCGTCGGAGCAGTTTCTTCTTTTCCGTAAATGATGACAGGTAGCTCTGTTTTGAGTAGTTGGTCGATAAAAGTTTGTCGCATCAATTGTAAATGACTGGCAACATGCGTTCTTTTCTTTTCAGCGATTTCACTCGCACCGACAAAACTTGCAATACTTGGCACATCTTTCGTTCGGCTCGAAAAATTGTAAGGAAGCCCTCTTTTTTCTTTGAGCCAAGTGACACCGACGCCTTTAGGGCCGTGTATTTTATGACTTGACAGACTAATACTCGAAGCGAGAGCAGTCACAGCACGTAGATCCATTTTTCCGAAAGATTGTACGCAATCGACATGGAGCTTCGTTGAAGAGCCTGTAAGTAGTTGAGCGACTCGCTCGATCGGTTGACGTGTGCCGATTTCATGATTGACATGTTGCAAAGCGACGAGTGCGACGTCTTTTGACAATTTCTTTTGAAGAACTGATAAATCGATGATGCCTTCTTCTGTAAATGGAATCGTTTCGACCGTGTAACCGAACATTTCCCATTCATGAGCAAAGTGATGAATCGAAGCATGCTCGCCGCCACTAATAAGTATCGTTTTTCCAGGGTGAGCGCGTAATGCAGTTTCGATTGCGACTTCATTTGCTTCTGTTCCACCGCTTGTAAAAACGAGTTGTTCCGGCCGGACAGAAAGAATCGTTGCAAGTTTCGTTGCACTCGTCTGTAACCAGCGATTTGCAAGGTCTCCTTTCGCATGTAAACTATTCGAATTTCCAGGCACGTGTCGAGCGACATAATTGTATAAATCTAATGCTTCGTTTGAAATAGCAGTCGTTGCTGCAAAGTCAAAGTAAACCATTGAATCCCCTTCTTTTTAAGTAGTTGATACGAACAGCTTGTCATATTTCAAGAAATATGTAAAGATAAGTGTCAAGACAGTAGTATACACTGACTTACATTTCGACTGTTCGAAAGGAGATTTTTATGAACCGAATACTCATGCAAGAACGATTAAAACAGTTCTTCATTGAAGATATGGGAAATCGAGACGTCTCAGCGACATCGATTTTTCCAGCGGATGTACGAGGGACAGTAGCATTCATCGCCAAAGAAGAAGGCATCTTTTGTGGTGGACCTGTCATTCAAGAAGGGTTTCAATTACTCGATGCGACCTCGGATGTTCAACTTCCGAAAAAAGAAGGGGAAGTTGTAACAAAAGGGGAGACGCTCGCAATGATTGAAGCGCCGATCCACGTATTGCTTAGTGGGGAGCGTGTCATTTTAAACCTCGTGCAACGAATGAGTGGGATCGCGACACTCACTCATCGATACGTTCAAGAAATTCAAGGAACGCATGCATCGATTGCTGATACGCGAAAGACGGCACCTGGCTTACGTATGTTTGATAAGTATGCCGTGCGTCAAGGAGGAGGAAAAAATCATCGAATCGGTTTGTTCGATGCGGTGATGCTAAAAGATAACCATATCGCTTTTTGTGGCTCGATTACAAAAGCAGTAGAGAAAGCGCGCCAAGCAGTCGGTCATACGACACCGATTGAAGTAGAAATTGAAACGAAAGAAGCGATGGATGAAGCAGTGCGTGCAGGAGCTGACATTATTATGTTTGATAACCGAACGCCTGAAGAGATTACCGCGTGGATCCGCGACGTTCCATCGAGTATTACGACAGAAGCAAGCGGCATGATCCAATTATCGAATGTCGCTTCTTATGCTCAAACAGGAGTCGATTATATTTCTATCGGCGCGCTGACTCACTCAGTTCGTGCGTTTGATATTAGTGCACAAATGATGAATAAATAAGGAGAGAGAATGATGACATTAATTGATCAATTTACACAAGATGTAGGGAGTGCCTTACCTGAAAAATATAAGCAAATGACGAAAGAAGAAATGGAAACGCGTGTGCGTGAAATTAAAGAGCAACTAGGAGAGAAGTTGTTCATCCCAGGACATCACTATCAAAAAGATGAAGTCATTCAATTTGCAGATGTTAGCGGTGATTCATTACAGCTTGCGCAACTTTGTGCAGCAAATGATCAAGCAGAACATATCGTCTTTTGTGGTGTTCACTTTATGGCAGAGACAGCAGATATTTTAACGACTGACAATCAAGCGGTCTATTTGCCGGATATGCGTGCAGGTTGTTCGATGGCAGATATGGCAGATATCGATCAAACCGAACGTGCTTGGAAACATTTAATGAAAGAGTTTGGAGATACGATCATTCCACTTACTTATGTAAACTCAACGGCAGCGATCAAAGCATTCGTCGGTCGACACGGTGGAGCGACAGTGACAAGTTCGAATGCGCATGAGATGGTGAAATGGGCACTGACACAAAAAGAGCGCATTTTATTTTTACCTGACCAACATTTAGGGAGAAATACCGCAGCGGATTTAGGAATTCCTTTAGATGAAATGGCCGTATGGGATCCGATCAATGACCGATTTGAATACGATGGAGATTTACAAAATGTGCGCGTCATTTTATGGAAAGGGCATTGTTCAGTCCACGAAAACTTTACTGTTCAAAACGTCGAAAACGTTCGAAAAATGTATCCAGGGATGAAAATTATCGTTCACCCAGAGTGTCCGCACGAAGTCGTGAAGCTTGCAGATGAAGATGGTTCGACGCGAAAGATTATCGAAACGATCGAACGAGCACCTGCAGGAAGTGAATGGGCGATCGGAACTGAGATGAACTTAGTCCAGCGACTCATCAACACACATCCAGATAAAAAGATCGTTTCACTCAATCCATTCATGTGTCCGTGTGCGACGATGAACCGGATCGATTTGCCGCATCTTTTATGGAGTTTAGAAAGTATCGTTGAAGGAACGCCTCAAAACCAAATCGTCGTCGACAAGCAGACGGCAAAAGAAGCAATCGATGCATTAGACCGAATGCTCGCACGTGCATAAAGGAAAACGCTTGACAATTTTTTCGTTTCGGGTACGATATTTGTAAAGATTGTTCGTATGCGTTGACTCGAACCCATTTAGACAGAGCACCTTATTCAGAGAGTAGAATCATCGGCTGCAAGTTCTACAAGGTGTGTCTATTTGTTCCTATTCGATGAGCATCTAGTTCGCTAGCGTCTCTTTCACGTTACGAAAGAAAGTGAAGTGTCACTCGACACTTAATTGTGGTGGTACCGCGGAAGGCTCTTCCGTCCTCAAATAGGACAGAAGAGTCTTTTTGTATCCCATTTTTTATCCTTTCATCTACTAAAAGGAGAAAGTCTGTATACGAACGAGGAGAAAGAGGAGAGCTTATGAAAAAACAATTAATCGTCATTAAAATCGGAAG
>JASKZX010000125.1 GCA_030147435.1 Savagea sp.
AGTTCATCATCTACATTGAAAACGAGTGACTTAATCGTACGCTCAATCGGTACATTTAAAAACTCTACAACGTCTTCAATCGTTTTTTGATCAGGAGTTGCTACTTTTTCAACTTCCTTCATCTCTTCATCTGGCTTTTCATACTCCATATTCACTTCAGCCATTTCGATATTCGCCGCATAGTTTGAGCTATCACTAAAAGCGATCGTATCTTCCCCAATATCTGATAACGCCATAAATTCGTGCGTATCTGTTCCACCGATTGAACCTCCATCTGCAAGTACTGCACGGAAGTCTAATCCGAGGCGTGTGAAAATATTTTCATACGCTTTATACATTTCGTGATATTTTTTATCGAGATCTTCTTCATCGACGTGGAAAGAATACGCATCTTTCATAATGAACTCTCGACCACGTAATAATCCGAAACGTGGACGTGCTTCATCACGGAATTTCGTTTGAATTTGATAAATCGTTAATGGTAATTGCTTATATGAATTGACTTCATCACGTAATACCGATGTGATGACTTCTTCATGAGTCGGTCCTAAAGCAAATTCTCGATTATGACGATCTGTTAATCGGAATAACTCTTGACCGTAGTTATCCCAACGTCCTGTTTCTTTCCATAGCTCTGCCTGTTGTAAAGCGGGCATTAACACTTCTACCGCATTAGCATTAGCCATTTCTTCGTGAATAATCGTTTCGATTTTACGAAGAACTTTACGAGCAAGTGGTAAAAACGTATAAACACCGCTCGTATTTTGGCGAATAAATCCTGCGCGTAATAACAACTGGTGTGAACGAATTTCAGCACCTGCTGGATTTTCACGCATCGTTGGAATAAATGTTTGTGATTGTTTCAATGAAAATGACCACCTTTTACTATTTAACATTTGATTTTATCTATTATACGCTATTTTTGAAAAAAGCGCCACGTTCAAGTTTAAACGGGCGCTCGTAAATTCCTTATTTTAGAAAAAGAATCGTTGAATATCATTCCACGTGACGACGATCATTAAAACGAAAAGAAGCATAATTCCTACAAAGTGAACCATACCTTCTTTCTCTTTTGATACAGGACGTCCGCGTACTGCTTCGATTCCGAAGAAGAATAAGCGTCCTCCGTCTAACGCAGGTAATGGTAATAAGTTCATAATTCCTAAGTTAATACTTAAAATAGCAGCGAAGTTCATTAAGTTGATAAAACCGTATTTCGCTACTTCTTCTGTCGCTTTATAAATGCCGACAGGTCCTGTTAACGCATCAATCGTAAATTGACCCGTCACGAGTTGTCCGAGGATCTCAAAGATCTTTTTAAACCAATATACTGTTTGCTCGGCACCGTACGTAACCGACTTTACAAACCCTTTTTCGACGACGAGTTCAGCTCGTGCTCCAACTTGTCCAAAACTCTGTCCCGCCTCTTCTATTTTCTTCGGCGTAATCGTTAAATCGACAGTTTCACCGGCACGATCCACAACGACAGCTAACGGCACTTCTGGATTTTCACGAACGACTTCAAAAAAGTCTGTCCATTTTTTCGTCGGTTCTCCTTCAACCGTAAGGATATAGTCCCCCTCTTGCATACCTGCTTCTTCCGCTGCAGAATCTTCAATCACTTCTGCAATGAGCGGTTCATTCGTCGGTGCACCTGCAATAAGTGCAATCACGATGAAGAGAACGAACGCTAAAATAAAGTTAAATAACGGCCCTGCAAAAATTGTCATCGTTCGATGTCCGAGCGATTTTGATTCAAATTGACGTTCATACGGCGCGATGAGCAATTCTTCTCCTTGTTCAACGATGATTGCATCTTTTCGTACGGATAAACGATGCATCTGTTCGTCTTCATCAAATCCTTCAATGTATAATTCATGTGAAAGATCTGCGGATTCTACTTGAAGGTAAAAAATGTTTGGGTCTGACGGTTGCTCTGCTAAATACATTTTTACAACTTCATTTTCTTCATTTGTAATGAGACCTACTCGATGTCCTGGTTGTAACTCTACCGTGTCGAAATCTTCTCCAGCCATTCGGACGTAACCGCCGAGTGGAAGTAAACGAATCGTATATAATGTCTCACCTTTATGCATATGAAAAATCTTTGGTCCAAAACCGATGGCAAATTCACGAACGAGAATACCTGCTCGTTTTGCAAAAATGAAGTGACCTAACTCGTGAAAGAAAACGAGTGAACCGAAGACGATAATAAAAGCTAAAATCGTTTGCATTTGTTCACGATCCTTTCACTGTTTCTAACACTCGTTGTCGTGTCATTTGATCGACTGCTACAATCGTTTCTAAATCAGGTACTTGAATGACTTCATGCTGCAACATCGCTTGCTCTACGATTTCATCAATCGTTAAAAAATCAATCTTGTTATCCATAAACAATTGTACTGCTACTTCATTTGCTGCATTCATCACAGTCGGTAACGTACCACCGACTTTCCCTGCATCATAAGCAAGCTGTAATGCTCGGAAACGATTCAAATCAATCGGTTCAAAATGCAATTGGCCGAGCTCAGATAAACGAAGTTTCTGCGGCTCTTGCATCGGTAAACGATTCGGATACGTTAACGCATATTGAATCGGTACTCGCATATCAGGCGCACCGAGTTGAGCAATCATACTCGTATCTTGGAACTCAACGACTGAATGAACGATACTTTCTCGATGCATCACACATTCGATACGATCGAAAGGCATATCGAATAAATGGTGCGCTTCGATCACTTCAAGTCCTTTATTCATCATCGTCGCTGAATCAATCGTCAACTTGCTCCCCATCGACCAGTTCGGATGATCAAGTGCTTCTTCAACAGAAACTCCTACAAGCTCTTCTCTCGTTTTGTCGCGGAAACTTCCACCTGATGCTGTTAAAATGAGACGGTCAATCATCTTTTCATCTTCTCCATTTAACGCTTGGAAAAGTGCCGAGTGTTCACTATCTACAGGTAAAATAGGCACGCCATATTTTTTCGCTTCACTCATGACGATATCTCCTGCGGCAACGAGCGTTTCTTTATTCGCAATCGCAATCGGAATGCGTGCACGAATTGCTTCTAATGTCGGTAATAAACCGACACTACCGATTACTGCATTTAATAAAATATGAGCTCCGCTTTCTGCTGCGACTACTCGTAATCCTTCATCACCGAATAAAAACTGAGTATTCGTAAATTCTCTAGCTAATTGACGAGCATCTTCTTCTCTTGCTACAGATACAATGTTAGGTTGAAACTGCTGAACAATTT
>JASKZX010000177.1 GCA_030147435.1 Savagea sp.
AAAGTAGAAGAATTAATGCCGAAGTTTCAAGAGTATGAAAAAGAAACGGAAAATGGCAACTACTTAACAGCACGTGAAATCGTAACGGAGTTATCTCGTGAAGGTGAGCGAGTATTTGAGTATGTAAAAGTCGTCCCAACGTTGTTAAATGAAATTAAAGTAGAAATCCCGACAACTTTACGTGAAATTCGTCACGGGATTTATGAAATGGAACATACAGGGTATGATGTCCGCCATTTAGAGATTGTAGAACAACTAGATACACTAGATGAAATGCTTGAATATTTAAGAGAACAATTAGGGATGCTAGAGATTCAACTCGTCCGTAATGAAATTATTGCAATTCAAGAGCGAATCGAGCTCTTTTATAAATTGTTAGAAGATGAAGTCGTCTCTCGTCACCGAGTAGAAAAAGCGGAACTTAATTTACAAGATCGTATTTTAGATGCGATGTTCCGAGCAAAAGAAGCGATGGAAGAAGCGCGCTTCGTGCAAGAGAGTTATCGTTTAGATGAAAAAGAGGCAGATATTCCACGAAAAATAGGGAAACGTCTCGATCAATTATATAGTCAACACGATGCTCTTTTAAAGCAGATGGACCGACCGAATATTGCTTATACATTAGTCGATATGGAATTGACAGAGATTCAAGAAGTGTGTGAACAGATGGAAGTCGAGTTAGATGAATTTTCCAATAAAATGAATAAGCTGCGAATCGATGAAATACATGTGCGTGAAAGTTTAGATGATTTAGAAGAAGCACATCGTGAAGCAACACGTATATTATACCGAGCGAATATTCCAGGTATTCCTGAAGATGTTAACGTTCGTTTAGAAGAGGCAGATGAAAAAATATTCCTCGTACGTGAAAGTTTAAAAGAAAAACCACTCAATATCGCAGTGACAGAATCGTATTTGGAAGATGCTAAAAATATTGTGAAGCTTGCATCTGAACGAGTTTATCGTTTGTTAGAAGATGTTCGTCTCTTTGAACAAACAATCCAATATGGAAACCGATATCGTACGATGTATCCTGAATTAGATGAAGCATATACGACAGCTGAAGAAGAATTTGCTGCTTATCGGTACGGTAAAGCATTAGAGACAGCGATGTTTGCGTTAGAGTCTGTCGAAGAAGGTGCAACCGAAAGAATACAACAAATGGTTTCACAACATGTAAGAGAGTAAGAGGCCAAAGCCACCGCATGCATTGTGCAGGTGGCTTTGTTACGCTTAAAGGAGGATAAAAAATGATTTATTTAGATAATAGTGCAACGACACAACCGAAAGAAGAAGTATTTCAGTCATTTGAACAAGTGAGTAAGAAACTGTATGCGAATCCCGCATCGATTCATCAATTTGGTATTCAAGCAGATCGCTTACTACAATCCGCTCGTAAACAAATCGCATCACTTGTTGAAGCGGAAGAATCAAGTGTACTATTTACATCGGGAGGTACAGAAGCAAACAACTTAGCATTGTTCGGAGTAGCAAGAGTGCGACAAGAAAAAGGTCGTCATATCATAACGACTGCTGTTGAACACGACTCTGTACGTCTTGCTGCTCAACAGTTAGAGCGCGAAGGTTTTGAAGTCGATTATTTATCTGTCGATGAACGAGGTCTCATTTCACTCGATGAGTTAAAACAATTGTTACGTCCGACAACGACGCTTGTTTCTATTATGCATGTGAATAACGAAATGGGTGCGATTCAACCGATTGAAGAAGCAAGTCGCATCATAAAAAAACATTCTGATGCTTGGTTTCATGTCGATGCCGTGCAAAGTTACGGAAAAATTCCTGTTACTTTCAAAGGAAATCATGTAGACTTTTATACCGTGTCGGGGCATAAAATTCACGGTTTAAAAGGAACCGGCGCATTGTTGATGCGACGTTTTTATCCTCTACAGCCACTCGTTTATGGTGGAGGTCAAGAGTTCGGTTATCGCAGCGGAACCGTTGCGGTAAATAATGCAGCGAGTTTAGCGAAAGCGATGCGTTTAGTAAAAGAGAGTGATCGTTCAGCGACATATGAGAGTTGGAAGGAGCGTATTCATCAATTTGCCGAGCAGTATGACAATATGTATATCGTATCGACTGAAAAAGGAGCTCCTCACATCGTCACACTCGCTTTTGAAGGAGTGCGCGGCGAAGTCGTGATTAATCATTTACAAAGAGATCATATTTACGTGTCGACATCGAGTGCATGTTCTTCAAAAAAGCAAGCGACAAGTCATGTTATTGAAGCACTTGATATACCTGCACCTTTTAAAGAAGGTGTTATCCGAATTAGTTTCGGATTAAATAATGAAGCATCAGATATTGATGCATTGTTAGAAAGCTTAAAACAATTTCAACAAATTTTAAATCGGGGGAAATAAGAAAGATGAAATGGAATCAATTACTCGTTCGTTACGGCGAACTCACATTAAAAGGTAGAAATAGAAAAGAGTTTATTCGTCAGTTAAAGAAAAATGTTAAATTTCGTTTAAAAGGATTAGACGATGTGCAAGTAGAGGCAAATCACGATCGGATGATTATTCGTTCACCACATACAGAAAATATCGATGAAATTATCGAACGTCTTCCAAATGTGTTCGGTATCCATTCGTACAGTCCAATTGCAGTTTGCGAGCCGACATTAGAAGCAATTCAAGAAAAAGCGTTAGAAGTAATGAATACGTTAGATTATGAAGGGAAAACGTTCAAAGTAGAAGTAAAACGTGCAGATAAAACGTTTCCTCACACGTCTCAAGAGATGCGTCAAATATTAGGTGCGCATATTTTACGAAATACAGAAGGTCTCACTGTACAGATGAAAAAGCCAGAGATTACGTTACACGTCGATATTCGTCGAGGAGAAGGACAAATTTCAGCGGTTCGTTACGAAGGAGCTGGAGGGCTTCCAGTAGGTGCGAACGGGAAAAGTTTACTTTTACTCTCGGGTGGAATTGATAGTCCAGTAGCTGGTTATTTAATGATGAAGCGCGGGGTTTCTATTGAAGCGATTCACTTTGCAAGCCCTCCATTTACAAGTGATATGGCGAAAGAAAAAGTGATCGACTTAGCAGAAGAGTTAAGCGCGTTTGGACCGACAGTGAAAGTGCACGTCATTCCATTTACGAAAATTCAACAGACGATCGATGCTGAAATTCCTTCTGGTTTAACGATGACGACGACACGTCGTTTAATGATGATGATTGCTGATCGTTTACGTGAAGAAATTGGAGCACTCGGAATTGTTACAGGAGAAAGTCTCGGACAAGTAGCTAGTCAAACGCTTGAGAGTATGACAGCAATTAATGCGGTTACTTCAACGCCGATCATTCGCCCGCTTGTCACGTATGATAAGTCAGAGATTATTGAGCTTTCACAACATATTGGCACATACGAAACATCGATTCGCCCGTATGAAGATTGCTGTACGGTATTTACACCAGCGAACCCGAAAACGAAACCGAAAGTTGATGAAGTAGAACGTTTCGAAGAAAAAGTAGACTTTGAACCGATGATTGAAGAAGCACTACGGACACGTGAAATTATCGTTTCAACAAATCGTGAAGGAGATTATGATCATTTATTATAAAAAATGATTATAAAATGAAACTATTTGTTGAATGAATCGTAAAAAGAAAGAATCATTAAAGGAGGAGTTTAAAAAGTATGACAACAAAACGTTGGATTGCGATTATTGCGGCATCAGTTTTAGTCTTCGTATCACTCGGTGTGAACTTATTTTCTTATAAATTTACATCGGATACGTCGAAGCTGATGGACCAATTAGCAAAAGCAGAAGAACAGATGAACGATGCAGTGATTGAAAAAGGTGCACTTGACGAACGAATTGCAGTACTTTCTATTGAAGGGGCGATTCAAGACACGGGAGAGGCAAGTTTATTTGCAACTGAAGGGTACAATCACCGTCAATTTATGAAACAGCTTGATGAAGTAAAAGCTGATGAAACAGTAAAAGGTGTTATTTTAAAAGTGAACTCACCAGGTGGTGGGGTATTAGAATCAAAAGATATTTACGATAAAATCGTCGATATTCAAAAAACACGCGAAATTCCATTTTACGTGACGATGGGTGCAATGGCAGCTTCTGGTGGATATTACGTATCAGCACCAGCAGATAAAATTTTCGTACACCCTGAAACGATGACAGGTTCGATCGGTGTCATTATGCAAACACTCGATTACTCAGAGCTTGCAGAGAAATTAGGAATCCGTTTCAATACGATTAAAACGGGAGCGCATAAAGATATCGGTAGTCCAAATCGTCATATGACAGATGAAGAACGTGCAATTTTCCAATCGATGGCAGATGAGTCATTCGAACGCTTCGTCAAAGTAATTGCCGATGGACGTGACATGTCAATCGAAGAAGTGAAAAAAATTGCTGATGGACGTATCTTTAGCGGTTCACAAGCGATTAAATACGGTTTAGCAGATGAGACAGGTCGTTTAGATGATACGATCAAAGCGATGAAAAAAGAGCATAAGTTAGAAAATGCAACAGTGTTCGAATATGAAACGAAAGATAGTTTCGCATCACTATTCGGAATGAAAATGAATCAATGGTTAGGCAATGATATTGAAAAAGAAATTATGACACGCTTCATTTTAGATAACCAAGGTCCACGTTTAATGTATTTATACGGTGAACAGTAAGGAGGATGCATATGTTAACAGAAGAAGTTGTACAAACGTCAACTGTTCAAGAAGACACATATCGTCCGAAATATGCGGGATTTTGGATTCGCTTTTGGGCGTATTTAGTTGATCTTCTCATGGTTACAGCACTCGGCTGGTTAGTCGTTAAACCTGTATTCCGTTTTGCTGGTTGGACGATTGAAAATCCTTCATTTTTATTTTTTACGCCATTTAAGTTAACGATGCTCGCCGTCTTTTTCCTCTACTTTGTCTTAATGACGAAGTTTTTAGGACAAACGTTAGGAAAAATGATGTTCGGTATTCGTGTAGAATCACAAAAAGAAGGAAAAAAACTTTCATGGGGAGATGTCATTTTCCGTGAAGTGATTGGACGCTTTATTTCAAAGTATACGTGGTTACCTTACTTATTCGTCATTTTCATGCCGAAACGTGAAGCGTTACACGATGTATTTGCGGACACAGTTGTCGTACATGAAAATACATTTGAGAAAAAGCCACAATTACGTGAGCCGCAATTACCACCAACGTATGTAAAACAAGTAGAAACGATGTAAAATAAAAACTCGAGTATTTATTACTCGAGTTTTTATCATGAGGAGGAATACTATGACGATTGAAACATTATTTCAAGAAATCGATCAGATTGCTTCACAGTCTGATATTTATTTAGAAGGAATTAGTCACGCTTGTTACCAGTTGTTAGAACGTGAAGAAGTTCAAAAGGTATCGACAGAAGAACGTCGTCGTGCAGTGCAACTAGCTGTTGTAAAAGGGATGAAAGAAGGAGTTCAAAGAAATCATCAAATGACACCTGAAGTCATCGGCCTTTTAACGGGTTATATGATTCATCAATTA
>JASKZX010000022.1 GCA_030147435.1 Savagea sp.
CATCTTCTTCTTTCAGTAATGCGACATGCATCGTTTTTTCATTTGCTTCGATCGATTCATATTGGTCCTGTGGCAATATGACAATCGCTTCAATATGTGGAAGTCGCTCTTTTCCAATCAATATGTCTCCTTCGTAAACAGCTGTTTGTGCAATTTCTTTCGGAAGACTTTCTCTATTTTCTGCATAAACGAAACGGCTTCGTTCCGTTTGCAAACGTTTCATCTTTTTTAATTTCCCGTTTTCTTTCACTTGATAAATGAGTTCACGATCTAATAAATCATCAAATACGAGACGACTCATATAAGTGACTTGTTTATTTTCTACTTCAACGACTTTCATCGGATAGGTAAATGATTCATGAATTTTTTCTTGTTGCGATTGCATTGCTTGTTGGATCGAATCTTCTTCTCCTAAAGCGATAATCGCACCTTCTTTCGGAATCGGTAAATAGTCGCATCCACTTAAGAAAAATATGCTTATCACGAGAGCTGTCATTATTTTTCTCACTTCATTCACCTTCCCTTTCCTCTATTATATCTGATTTTCTTATTTTTTCTTCTTTTTACACCTTACATTTTTGTCATCTTTCACTTCACGTTTTCCTCACTGCTTGTGACTCTTTTCACAATCCATGATAACAGTTGATATGACAGTTTTTCTTATACCTCTAGGTGTATAAACATAAGGGTAGATAAATTCATTCAAACGTGTTAGTTTAAATATGTAAGAAGTTTGTCTAAATCGTAAAAGAGGTGAAATTATGACGACAGAAATGCCGGAATTTATTCCGAAGCCACTTGTACGTTTTAATCAATTCGTTATTTTAGTAACGGGAATTTTAGGAATCTTTTGGCACTGGGTGCTCTGGATTCCATTTATTGCAGGATTAATTACTGTACTTACACGTACGAACCCTATCGTACTCATGGGAAAACCATTTTTAAAGAAAGCGCCGCATGAATATATTCCAGAGGAAAAAGATCAACAAATCTTCAACCAATGGATCGCAACAATTTCATTCGGTCTTGCAATTTTATCATTTTGGCAAGAATGGACGATCGCAGGTTACATCTTCCTCGCAATGGTACTCATTGCAACAGGTCTTGCATTTTTCTTTGACTTCTGTTTAGGATGTACTGTTCGATACCAATACCAGATGTGGAAACACCGTCGCAAAATGAAAAATGCACAATAAAAAACAGGACGTGGTTAATACCCGTCCTGTTTTTCGTTAATTAATGAAATGTTACCATCGTATATTTTTTCTTTCCTCGACGAACAATCGTAAATGCATCTTCTAAACGGTCGTCTCCATCAACGACATAATCGAGTTCTTGGATGCGGTCTCCATTAATAGAAATCGCTCCATTTTTAATATCTTCACGCGCTTGACGTTTTGAAGGTGATACGTTTGCTTCTACTAAGAAGTCAACGAGTCCTTTGTCTTCTTTTTTCATTTCAACTGTTGGTACGTCTTTAAACGCATCTTTCATTTCTTCAACCGTTAACGCTTTTAAATCACCTTTGAATAACGCTTCTGTAATACGGATTGCTTGTTGTAACGCTTCTTCTCCGTGAACGAGACGTGTCATTTCTTCAGCGAGTGCTTTTTGCGCTTTACGTAAGTGCGCTTCTGTTTTCACTGATTCTTCGAGCGCTTCGATTTCTTCGCGGCTTAAGAATGTGAAAATCTTTAAGTACTTCACAACGTCTGCATCCGCTGTGTTGATCCAAAACTGGTAAAACTCATACGGTGATGTTTTCTCTGCATCTAACCAAACAGCGCCACCTGCTGTTTTTCCGAATTTCGTTCCATCTGCTTTTGTTACGAGTGGAATAGTAAAGCCGTAAGCTTCTACATTTTCTTCTCCGTGAATTTTACGTAATACTTCAAGACCTGTCGTAATATTTCCCCATTGGTCACTTCCACCAATTTGTACTTGTACACCGTAATTACGGTATAAGTGATCGAAGTCTGCTGCTTGCATTAACATGTATGAAAATTCTGTGTACGAAATTCCATCTTCTAAACGTGATGATACGTTATCTTTCGCCAACATGTAGTTTACTGTTAATAATTTTCCGTAATCGCGTAAAAAGTCGATCAATGTCATATTGCCGATCCAGTCTTTGTTGTTTACAAGTTGTGCTGCATTTTCTTCTCCTGAATCAAAGTCGAAAATACGTTCAAGCTGTGCGCGGATTCCTTTGACGTTTTCTTCTACTTGTTCTGGTGTTTGAAGAACACGCTCTTCTGAACGACCAGATGGGTCACCGATCATCCCTGTTGCTCCACCGACGAGCAATGTCGGTTTATGTCCATGCATTTGGAATCGACGTAATGTAAGCATCGGAACGATATGTCCGATATGCATACTATCTGCTGTCGGGTCAACTCCACAGTAAAGTGTCACTTTTTTCTCATCTAACAATTTCGCTAACCCTTCAGCATCTGTCTGTTGGTAAAGTAATCCTCGCCATTCAAGATCTTGAATTAATTCGTTTGTCATTGTAAAACTCCTCCTTTTAACAATAAAAAAAGCCCCTTACATATGCTTCACTGCATACATAGGGACGTAAATTTACGCGGTACCACCCGAATTGAAAGATCCTTATTGATCTTTCCTCTCACTTTTCACCGTAACGCGGTGACGCACGCCACACTCCAAAGTTGTAATTCGTCCATTACTCGCTGAATAGCTTCCACCGACCGCTATCTCTCTGAACAGCTCCTAACGACTACTGCGACTTCTTCATTGTGTGAGTTTTCAAATATGACTTTCATTGTATCGGATTTTAATCAATTGTCAAATTTTTTCGTATCTGTGGTATAATTAAGCTTGATTTAGGAGGGGAGATTGTGAGTAATCAACGTCACCAAAAGAACCATTCAGATAAACAAAATAACACTAAACAGTCACCTGCCCGTACGTTTCGAATTACGGTCGGAGTGATTTGGAACTTATTCCTGATCTTTTCAGGATTAGCTGTTTTAGCTATTATTTTCGGCTTATCGATTGGACTTGGTTATTTCGCTTATCTGACATCTGATGAGCCATTACATTCTAAAGAAGATATGCGAAGCACTATATTAAATTACGAAGAAGCATCTGAACTATATTTTTCAGATGAGCAATATTTAGGAAGAATAAATACAGACGTCGAACGTAAAAAAACAACACTTGAAAATATCTCGCCTTATGTCATCGATGCAGTTATTGCTACAGAAGACGAACATTTCTATGAACATAATGGAATCGTGCCTAAAGCGATTGCTCGAGGAGTGTTACAAGATGTGACGAACTCTAGCCAACAAACAGGTGGTTCGACACTTACACAACAACTGATCAAAAACCAAATTTTAACGAATGAAGTATCTTATTCGCGAAAGGCAAAAGAAATTTTACTCGCGATGCGTTTAGAGAAATTTATGGAAAAAGATGAAATATTAGAAGCATACTTAAACGTTATCCCTTATGGACGAGATGCTATCGGTCAAAACATTGCAGGTATTGAAACGGCAGCCCAAGGTATTTTCGGTATTTCAGCAAAAGAACTAAACTTGCCACAAGCTGCATTTTTAGCTGGGATTCCGCAATCGCCTTATACGTACACACCGTTTCAAAGTCGAGCAAACGGTGGAGACATCAAGCCTGAGAAACAACTCCAAAAAGGATTAAACCGTATGCAAACCGTTTTATATCGAATGAAAGAGACAGGGAAAATTACAGATGCTGAATATCAAGAAGCAAAAGCATACGACGTAACGAAAGATTTTAGAGGTAAGTTTCCACGTCCTACTGAAAAATATCCTTATCTTACACAAGAGATTCAAAATGAAACGATTCAAATTTTCACTCGTTTACTTGCTAAAGAAGACGGAATTGATCCAAAAGAATTAAAAGAAGATAAAGAACTACAAGAGAAATATTATATTTTAGCTGAACGAGCGATGCGAACAGGTGGTTATAAAATTTATTCAACTGTTCATAAAGACCTTTATGAACAAATGAATGAAGAAGCTCGCAACTTCCAATATTACGGATTTACGTACACGGTTGAAAAAACAGATCCTGAAACTGGGGAAAAAATCACACAAGAAGACCCTGTACAAGTTGGTTCGATTATGATTGAAAATGAAACAGGACGTATCTTATCATTTGTAGGAGGTCGCGATTATCAACTAACGAATTTAAACCACGCGACACAAGCATATCGTCAAAATGGTTCTTCTATGAAGCCATTACTCGTTTATGCACCCGCGATTGAATACGGATTGATTGGAGCAGGTAGTCCCGTTGTCGACGTGAAATTTACAACACTTTCTGGCGGAGAAGAATGGAGCCCTTCTAACTATGTAAGTTCATATGAAGCAGGACTCGTCTCTGCACGTGAAGCTTTAGCTAAATCATTAAATATCGCTACAGCACGGTTATACTACGATATGATCGATAAAAAACCTGCGAAGTTTTTAGAAAAAATGGGCTTTTCTCGTTTAACAGAAGGCGACTTTAAAAACTTATCCGCTTCTTTCGGTGGTTTAGAACGTGGAGTGAGTGTAAAAGAAAATACAAATGCTTTTGCAACACTCGGTAATGAGGGGAAATTTGTCCAAGCACATATCATTGACCGTATTGAAGATCGACATGGAAATGTCATTTTTGAACAAGAATATAAAGAAAAAGAAGTCTTTAGTCCAGAAACAGCTTATATTATTTCTGACATGTTACGCGATGTAACGAAACCAGGCAACACAGGAGAACACATCTTTAATTATATGAAATTCAGACCTGATCTCGCTGTAAAAACCGGAACGACTGATTTCCACGCTGACAGTTGGATCGTTGGCTATACACCGAACGTTTCACTCGGTGTTTGGTTCGGATATAGAGATAAAAAAGTAGGTGCTGCACGCCGTGATTTGTCAAAACGTAGTGTATTACATCCTACCGTTCGAACGAGTATGTTCTTCGGAAAAATGATGAATGTTGCAAATGATATTGCACCTGAAATCATTCGAGCCGAAGATACATTCGAAAAGCCTACCGGCGTAAAAGAATATGAGTTTTGTAGCATTTCAGGCCTTGCACCTTCCGAAGCTTGTGCAGATGCAGGCCTCGTCACATCCGACTTATTTTACAAAGAGAAATTAAAACCTGATAAAGAAGATGATAGTATCATTTCCTCTTCTTACGTTTATGTCAAAGGGAAAAAATATTTAGCACTTCCTTCGACACCGAAAGAATTCATTATTCCAGGTGGTACAGGAGTGAGTCAAGAATTTATTGACCGAATGCTCGGTTCACTCGGTGGCGAACCAGAAAGTCTTTTCCCAGAGCATTCATACCTTGCAAATAACATCGTATCTGGAAAAACATTTACTCCAGACAATAAAGCTCCTAAAGGAGTCACTTTGTCAGCAAATGGCTCTACATTGCAATGGTCGAACTCATCATCCGATGATGTCATCGGTTATTACGTATTGAGAGACGGCGTGCATGTAGCAACGATTCCTGACACTATGCCAAACATGTATGAAATGGGACGTTCTGGCACATATTCAGTCGTAGCAGTAGATATTACGGGACTTCGCTCTCCTGCTACACACTATGAATTTTCTTATACACCTAGTTACTTCACCGAAGAAAGTACGATTGAAGACTGGTTTGATGAATGGTCATCCACTAATGATAATGAACAAGATGATGACGAATCAAATGATGAAGATACACAAATGGATGATGACGAACAACTCGATGACGATATTGAAGATGACGACCGCACATAAATAAAACCGTTAGCACATTACTTTTTGTAAAGTGCTAACGGTTTTTTCATTTCTAGAAAGCAAATGATTCGTTGCAAATATTTACTTTTAATCATCAGCCATCGTTGATAAATCACCCGTTGGAAGGTCGAGCTCCCAAGCTTTTAAGACACGACGCATAATTTTACCGCTTCGCGTTTTCGGTAATTTATCTTTAAACTCAATCTCACGCGGTGCAGCATGTGCTGCTAACTCCGTTTTCACGAAATTATAAATATCTTTTTCAAGTTCTTCTGATGGCTCATAACCATCTTGAAGTGCAACGAATGCTTTCACGATTTCTCCTCGTACAGGGTCCGGTTTTCCGATAACACCTGCTTCAATAACGGCAGGGTGTTCAAGTAATTTACTTTCAATTTCGAATGGACCGACTCGTTCACCACTCGTCATAATGACATCATCGACTCGTCCTTGGAAGAAGAAATATCCATCTTCATCCATATAAGCAGAGTCTCCTGAAACGTACCATTCGTCATTGACGAAATATGATTCATATTTCGCATCATCGCCCCAAATGCGGCGCATCATCGCTGGCCAGCCTTTTTTAATCGCTAAGTTCCCCATGCGGTTCGGTGGTAACACATTTCCTGCATGATCAATAATCGCGACTTCAATGCCTGGCACAGGTTTCCCCATCGAGCCTGGTTTAATATCCATCGATGGATAGTTACAAATAATATGTCCACCTGTTTCAGTCATCCACCACGTGTCATGAATACGTAAATTAAACGCATCCATTCCCCAACGAATGACTTCTGGGTTCAATGGTTCTCCAACAGATAAAATGTGACGCAATGTAGATAAGTCATACTTTTCCATCTCACCTGGACCTGCACCCATTAACATACGGAAAGCAGTTGGCGCACTATACCAAACCGTGACGCCGTATTGTTCAATCGCTCCGTACCAGCGTTCTGTCGAAAATCGTCCCCCAACGATCAATGACGTCACTCCCGCTAACATCGGACCGAAAATTCCGTAAGATGTTCCAGTTACCCAACCTGGGTCTGCGGTACACCAATAAACGTCACGATCGTTTAAATCTAATACCCAACGTGCTGTCTGATAATGGTGAACCATCGCCTCTTGGACGTGGACGACCCCTTTTGGCTTACCTGTTGAACCTGATGTGTAATGTAAAAGCGTTGGTGAATCGAGCGATAACCACTCAATATCAAACACATCAGATGCATCTTCGAAATATTTCATGAAATCAACGAATGGTCCTTCTTCTGTTACGTCGTCCCCTACGACAAAAACAGTTTCTAGTTTCGGTAAACGATCGATCGGAATACGTTCAACAAGTTCCGGTGTCGTTACGATTGCTTTTGCATCGCTATCGTCTAAACGATCGTATACCGCTCCTTCCATAAATGCTTCAAACAATGGACCGACAATTAATCCCGCTTTTAATGCACCGAGTAAAATGAAATACAATTCCGGTGAGCGTGGCATGAAAATAAAGAATCGGTCACCTACCTCTAAATTTGAATGCGCTTTCAAAACATTGGCAGCTTTATTCGTTTGACGCATCATATCATAATAAGTATATGCTTCTTCTCGCTCATCATCTTTATAAAAAAGAGCGATTTTGTTTTTACGATACGTTTTTACGTGGCGATCAATTGACTCGTAAGCGATATTCACTTTTCCTGTCTCATACCACGAAAACTCTTTATGCGTATCTTCCCATGAAAACGTTTCCATAACTTCCGAATAATTATTAAGCTGATAGTTACCTGGAGTTGCTTTTAATATTTTTCCTCCCATTTCCTTCACCCTTTCTTTTCATCGTATTTACTATCATACACGAAATAAATGGAAAAATCGAATTTTTTTGCTTTTTTCTCATTTTTCAGATAAAAACCTATACGGAAAGAAATCTTAATGTATACTAGTATCAAATCATCGAAAGGTGGTGAAGAAGTGGAGCATGTAAAAACTCATTACTCACGAACGATCGATCATCCTCGTGGACAGTTAGTCGTTGAGGGGCCGCTCTCTCCGACACAACTTCGACAATTGTCCTTTCATGATGAACTCACTGCATTTCGACCGCCAAAAGAACAATTCGAAGCGCTTATTGAAATTGCTGGACTACCCGAGGGACGAATTATCGTTGCACGTGATCATGATTTAATTATTGGATATGTCACTTTTGTTTATCCTGACCCACTTGAACGTTGGTCAGAAGCAAATTTAGATAACTTAATTGAGCTAGGAGCTATCGAAGTTGCCCCAGCCTACCGTTCAGGAGGAATCGGACGACATCTACTCGAAGTCTCTATGCTCGATGATGCAATGGAAGATTATATCGTCATTACGACCGAATATTATTGGCATTGGGACTTAAAACGAACAGGTCTTTCAGTTTGGGACTATCGAAAAATTATGGAACGGATGATGAATTACGGAGGGTTAGAATACTTTTCTACCGATGATCCTGAAATTTGTTCACATCCTGCGAATTGTCTCATGGCGCGGATTGGGAGCCGCGTCGATCAACGTTCAATTGAAACATTCGATCATTTACGTTTATCGAATCGTTATATGTATTAATTGTTCAAAGGGGGAACTTACATGTTAGTAGAAAAATTAATGCAAACCGATGTGATTTCACTTAAGCCAGATGCTACTGTACGTGATGCGATTCAAACATTAGCTGAAAATCGTATTCGCCACTTACCAATTGTCAATGATGAACAACAATTACTCGGACTCATTACAGACCGAGATTTAAAAAATTTACGTGCTGCTGTTGCAACGAATCCAGAAAAAGTTGAATTGTATGATACACCGATTCATCTCGTAATGAAAACGAGTTTGATGACTGGTCATCCGATGGATTTCGTCGAAGAAGTCGCACTCATTTTTTACCAAAACCAAATCGGATGTCTACCGATTATTTCACAAGACAAACTCGTCGGTATCGTGACAGAAACCGACCTTTTATACAACTATATCGAACTGACAGGTGCGCATGAGCCGAGCTCGCAAATTGAGATTAAAGTACCGAATCGTATCGGTATTTTGTACGAAGTGTTCCGAGTTTTTTATGAGTTCGATGCGAATATCGTAAGTGTTCTCGTCTATCCGTATGACGATTTAGACGAATATAAAATTTTAGCGATCCGCGTCAACTTAATGAATCCAGTCGAACTGATGGAAAAACTGAAAGAAGCTGGTTTTGACGTCATTTCACCGATTGGACCTGGGATGATGGAGTTATGAAAAAGGCTTCATTCGTCTTTTCAAAAGAACAGCTCGGCTACTCTTTTGCAAAAGATCATCCATTCAACCAACAACGTCTCTTATTAACCGTGGACTTATTAGAAGAGCTCGGCGTTTTACAAGAAGAACATTTCGTCGCACCACGTATGGCAACGGATGAAGAAATATTACTCGCACATCATGAAAATTATGTCGAAATCGTAAAAAAAGCAGGAGAAGGAAAACTAAAAGAAGGAGAGGGACTACCTTTTGGTATCGGAACCGAAGATACACCGATCTTTAAAAATATGCATGAAGCGAGTGCTCAGCTCGTCGGCGGCACATTAACAGCTGTTGACGAAGTAATGGAAGGACGCGCACGCTATGCTGTAAACTTAGGCGGTGGATTACACCACGGTTTTGAAGGGCAAGCTTCTGGATTTTGTGTTTACAATGATAGCTCGGTCGCCATCCGCTACTTACAAAAACATTACGGTGCACGTGTATTGTATGTCGATACCGATGCCCATCACGGTGACGGCGTTCAATGGACATTTTATGACGACCCAAACGCTTGCACTTTTTCTATTCACGAAACGGGACGTTATTTATTTCCAGGAACAGGAAATATTTCTGAACGTGGTAATGGGAAAGGATACGGAACCTCTTTCAACTTCCCACTCGATGCCTTTACAGAAGACGACTCATTTTTACACATTTATGAAAGCGCTTTAACGAGAGTTGTGAAATATTATAAACCGGACGTTATTTTAACGCAAAACGGCGCAGATGCTCATTATTACGATCCTCTGACGCATTTATGTAGCACGATGAAAACATTTGAAGCGATTCCTCGTATCGCCAAAAATTTAGCAGATGAATATTGTGACGGACGATGGATCGCTGTAGGAGGGGGAGGTTATGATATTTGGCGAGTCGTTCCACGAGCATGGTCCCAAATTTGGCTAGCGATGAATGATATTGCACCTCCTCGTGGGCCTTTACCAGAAAACTGGTTACAACGTTGGCAAAAATTATCGAATATCCCAATGGCAACGACGTGGGAAGACCCTGATGATTTATTTGAACCGATTCCACGACGGCGGGAGATCGCCGAGAAAAATAACCATATGTTAGAACGAGCTTTCGCTTTTTTAACCGGAGAACAAACGACAGCGCTTGAACGCATTTAAAAAAGGACTGTTTCGAATGACTCGAAACAGTCCTTTTTCTTATTCTTTTGTCGAT
>JASKZX010000023.1 GCA_030147435.1 Savagea sp.
GTTGGATCATTGCGTAATGTTCCGCTGCGTGCTTTTTCTTGCCATAAATCTACTTCGCGATCTTTCATCGCTTCTTTTTCTTCTGAAGAAAGCGGATGGAAATTACGATACTTTGGCTCTCTTACTTTTGTATTTACATCAGCGATCAGTTCATTGTAATCATCGACAAATTTTTCAATAGCCTCAACAACTTTGTCAACATCTGGTGCTGATGAAAATGTTACAGGTTGATCGGTCACTTGTTTTAATTGAATATCAAACCCGTTAATTTCAAAGTTGTTTGAAGAACGTTCTGTCACTAACCCATTGAATTCGAATTTCGCGTTTTTACCTTCTGTTGAAATACCAGTAGATAATCCTGTTGCTTCTGCAAAGCTTCCTGAAACACTAATTGCTCCTGCACCACTTTCTTTCGATGTAAGTGCAATTTTCCCAGAAAACGAATCATAGAAAGCTGTTGCGCCTGTGCGTGAACTAATTTCACTCATCGCTTTCGATAACGACATATCGCGATCGAGTGTTACTGTTTTTTCTTCTCCATTTGGAACTTTTACAGTAAGTTCTAATGGAAAGTCTTTCCCTTCAAAAGCTTCAATATCCCCTAATTTTGTACTCATTGAAAGGTTTTTACCGATGCCTACATCTCCACTTTGCAATGTCGCTTGTGTCGCTAATTGATTCACTTGAATCGTTCCGGCAAAATCGTTTTGTGCATTTAATCCTTTAATCGCTACTGCCTCAGGATTTGAAATGTTTACTGTTTTTGCACGATATGTCGAAGATTTCATCATCGTATCGAATAAGTTATCACTTAACTCTCGAAGGTCACGATTAATTTTTCGATAATCTTCCATTTGCCATTCTACGTATTGTTTTTTCTGTGTAATTTTATTTAAAGGTAATCGATGCGCCCGCATCATATCATCTATAATACCTTCTGTATCAATTCCTGACGATAATCCTGAAACTCTCATATTGAACACACCTTTCTAAATTTTTTGATCAACTAATACACCGATGAACTCACGCATTGCTGCATAAATATCCATGAGACGTTTAGGAGGAATCTCTCGAACTACTTCATCTGTTTGACTATTAATAATCGTTACGTAATATTCATTCAACTCTTCATGAAATTGAAAACGCAATTGTGTATCTGCTATTTCTAAAAAGTGATTCATATTCACGACTAACTCTTTCGCTTGAGTTGCAGTTAATTCCTCTTGTTTCTCATTACTCTTTGTCACTTCCCCATTCGTACGCGACTCGCGAAGTTGTTGAATAGCAGATAGTTGCACTTTCGAATTTGCAAACGTTTTTTCAATCATCGCGTGCACCCCCTTCTACTCATATCAAATATCGGTCATTTTTCCTAGTTTTTCAACTTTTTTAAAAGTTTCTTTACTAGTTCACCTTTTTCTTTAGCAACTTTTTGATGGGCTAAAGTGTAAGCGACAGGCTCTTTCGGATTTAAGTACTGTGTAATTTTCCCATTCCGTTCAACAAATTTACTCGAAGCACCACTACCGATCCCGATAATTGTTTGAGCTTCTTCCATAATTAGAATGTTATATAAACTTTCTTCTCCTCTTTTAGAATACCCTACATTCTCCAAATTGCCTAGTATATTTTTTTGCCTATATAGGTAGTAAGGTATATAATTATTGTTTTTCGTCCAACGTTCGCCCATCTTCATCATTTCTTCTACAGTTGTGCGATCGGCTACTTGATAACGTTCTTTATTTTTCGTCATATCGGATGCCCGTTTGAAAGATAATGTATGAATCGTTACTGATTCTGGCTGCATTTTTTCGGTTTCATCTAATGAATGCTGAAACTCTTCTATTCCTTCATTCGGCAGACCGATAATTAAATCCATATTAATATTGTTCATCCCGTGCTTACGCGCGAGCCAAAATTTATCAATCGTCTCTTCTACTGTATGATGGCGTCCAATTGCTTTTAATGTCGCATCTGTATACGATTGCGGGTTAACACTAATGCGATCAATTCCCCATTTTTTCAACACTTCAAGCTTCTCGACTGTAATCGTATCCGGTCGACCAGCTTCTACAGTAATTTCACGCACTTTATCCATATGTGGGAATGAGTCGTACATCACTTCATATAAAGCGTCCATTTCGTCAGCTTCGATCGATGTCGGCGTGCCTCCACCGAAATAAATCGTCGTAATACGTACGTCTTCTTCTTTTAAAATGTGACCGATTGCGCGAATTTCCTCGTGTAACGCATCTAAAAATGTATTGACGCGCCCTGTCTTTCGGTGACTTTGAATCGCATATGCTGGGAAAGTACAATAAGCGCATTTCGTCGGACAAAATGGAATACCGATATAAATACTCACTTCTTTTTTCAAGTCATATAAATCTGGAATCGCTGCTAATTGCACTTCATGAATGCGTTCCATCATCTCTAATTTTTCATCAGAAATACGGTAACTGTCGCTCATTTCTTTTTTCACTAATGCATGGTCGCCGTACTTTTGATAATGACGATGATATAACTTCATCGGACGAATCCCTGTTAATACGCCCCAATGTTGATGCATTCCTGTCTCTTGTTCGAGCAGTTGTAAAAACAATCGCGAATATATTCGTTTTTCTTGATGTTGTTCAGACAACCAACGTGCTTCTATTTTTTCTTCATACGTCGTTTCATACTTTTCCTCGTTTGTCGTTAACGTTCCTTTGCCTCGATAAGTCTCTCGATCTTTTTCAACAAACAATTCAACTGTATAATCTCCATGTTGTTTGCGACGTATTTTTGAGCGCTCGAAAAACAAATTCGCTAAATGCGTATACATTCTTATGTAATCTTGTGGAATTTCATAGGGAAAATAAATTTCTTTCATCATGTTTCCTCCTTTAAATGAGAAAAGACGTGCGAAAGGTTCGCACGCCTCATCGACTCTTCATTAGTCTAATGTTTCGTAAATTTTTTGAACAGGTTCTAATAAATGTTTCGTTACTTCTTCCATTAACATTCCGACACCTTGTTCTGCACGAAGCATCGCATCGACGAGTTCGTTTTGTTGAGCGCGTTGTGCAACTTCTTCGTATTTCATCCCTTCTTCTTGTGTAATCTCTTGACCTTGTGCTTGTTTTTCATAGATTCCGCTCATTACTTCGCGAAGCTCCATATATACTGCTTTCGCTGCGTCGTCTTCTTTTACCGCTGCGACTGCTTGTTCAAAAGCCTCTACTTGTTCTGTCTGTTTGAATGCATCCACGAATGGATGAATGTGATCATGAAGATTTACTGTCATTGTTTGTTTCCTCCTAAGTAGTTAAGATGACGATAATTCCTTGTACGATCCCGATTGTTCCTCCGAGAAGTCCTCCGAACCACGTAATCATCTTTAATTCTTTGTTTGCAATATCGATGACGAGACGTTCTAACATGTCGAGAGAAAATGAATTCACTTGGTCTTTCACTGTTCCTTCGATATCGAAAGACTCAATGACTCGACCGAACTGTTTCTCTGCTTCTACGAACGCATAATCAACGACTTGCGGCACGACCGTATGTTCATACCAATCGCCCCCTGTTGGCCAATATGCACGTAATGGAACGTCGAGACGCTCCTCTAAATTCAACGTACGAACTGCATATTGTTTTAAAGATGTTCGTACATCTCCCCAAGGGAAATCTCCGAGTACTTCTTCTACACGGCGATGCTTCATACGATACCATTCATTTGATAAAAAGTCTTCTAGTAAGTGCGAAGTATTTTCTGCTCGAAGAAACTTTAGTGCTTCTTTTTGAAACTTGCGAACGAGTGTATCGGAATCACCGAAAAGCATTTGAGCCATTTGACCGAATGTTCCTTTCGATGCTAAAAATTCATTGAGCATCGCTTGAATCGCTTCATATCCTTCTTCTGATTGGACAAACTGTTCTCCACGCGTCAGTAACGCTTCTGACCACATCGGAATACGCTCGTCTACTTCTAATAAAAAACGTTCTGGAACGACTCCTTCGATTGTGTCATTCGTTAATCGACGCTCGACATCTATTACTTTGTCATCGATCCACTGTTCGATTTTTTGTTCAACTTCAGGAATGACGTGAGTTGCATTCGCTCGTTCTAACCATTCATTTAATGTTGCTTCAGAATCGAAAATATAGGTGCGACCTTTTTTTGTTAAAAATTGCGCCATTTTTTCAGCATTCGCATCTGTTAAAATCTTTTCACGCAATAGCTCAGGTGTTAATAAATAGTGCGCAACCGTACGACCGAGCTGTTCAGCTAATTCATCCCGACGCTTCGGAATAAGACCAGGTGTAAATGGCACTTTCCATTTCCCGATATATTTTGCATGATGCGGACGAAAAAGCATCGTAATTGCGAGTCGGTTCGTTAAACTACCGATAATTGCACCGACTGCTGCCATAAATAAAATCGTGCCGATTATTTTCATCATAATATCCTCCTTAAGTTCGAGACAACTTCATCTTGCCGAAAACGATGAAATAATAAGCTGCTGCTGCAAGGTATAAACAAGACGTCAGCCCGAACGTATATACATATCCCCAATAAGAACCGTGACTAATCACAAGACCTGTTGCAATCGGCGCCATCGATGCCCATCCTACTTGGAAAACCATTTGATTCATCGAGTTGGCAAGCCCTTTATATTTATCTGCAACAATTTCCATCGCCACCGCACTTTGAATCGGGTTTGCCGCATTCATTAACGCTTGGCGAAGTAAAAAGCCGAGCGAGGCAATGAGTAACGATTGAGTAAATGCGGTAATGAGTAAAAAGGGAATCGACAATAACTGAAACGCAACGATTGCTCGTACTTTGCCGACCCGTTTCACAAGACGTGGACCGATCATCATCGCTACAGCTGTCATCGCTGAACCGAGCGCTAAAATGAAACCGATATAACTATTGGACGCATCGAACCGGTTCGCAAAGTATAAATTTAAATAAGGTACGACGAGCCCTGACCCGAGACCGATTAAAAGACCGGCTAATGAGAAGTGCAAAATTAAAACGATATTCCGCTTAAAGCTTGCATCTTGTGGAACGAAGCTTTTTTCTTTTTCACTCGCATTCACCGTCGTGCTCGGTTGTGGACGCTCTTCTAATCGGAATAAAGGAATAAGTCCGATTGTAAAAAGAATTGCTCCACTAATTAACGCCCAACGAATCGCGACATACGATTCTAAAGCGAACATCCATTGTAACAAGTCCGCAAACACGCCCCCTGCTAAACTTCCGACAACGGCAGAAAGCGTCATTAAAGCAAAATGAACACTAAATAAATGGACGCGTTCAGACGGACTAGAGTTCTCTGCTAAAAATGGAACTCCTGATACTTGGAAAAATGCCATGAAAAGCCCTGTGAAAAATGCAGCGATGACAATCGGTTCTTCTGTTATTACGATACTTCGGTAATACAACGTAAATAC
>JASKZX010000044.1 GCA_030147435.1 Savagea sp.
TCATCCGAGCGTTTATCTTACGATTATCGTCGGAACGATTGCACTTATTTGGTTCATTACGAAACAACTTCGTATGAAAGATCCGATGCTTGATTTTCGTATTTATCGTTACCCGATGTTTGCACTCGCTTCAGTCATTTCGATTATTTTATCGATTTCACTATTTTCTGCGATGATTTTAACGCCGCTTTATGTGCAAACAGTAAGAGGAATCGGTCCTCTTGATGCAGGGTTGTTAATGCTTCCGGGAGCGATCATTATGGGACTCATGTCGCCGATTACAGGTCGTTTATTTGATAAATATGGACCGCGTGCGTTAGCCGTTACAGGTCTTACAATTACAGTAGTTATGACGTATTTATTAAGTCGACTCGGTGTCAATGATGGGTATTATTACATTATGGCGCTCTATACGATTCGAATGTTCGGTATTTCAATGGTCATGATGCCGATCATGACGAATGGTTTAAACGAATTGCCGATGCACGCGAACCCTCACGGAACAGCACTAAATAATACGTTGCAACAAGTATCTGGAGCGATCGGTTCTGCGTTACTATTAACATTTATGACGAACCGTTCAGAAGTAGCGTTAGAACGTCTCATGAGTGAAGTACCGAAAGATATTAGTGAAGCGACACAAATTGCGATTCAACAACAGGCGATGCTTGAAGGGATTCAATATTCTTTCTTCTTAGCGACAGTTTTAGCATTTATCGCACTCGTCTTAACGTTTTTCGTGCGACGTGTCGCACCGCCGACAAAGTCTACGCAAGAGTGATGCAACAAGCTCTATTCTTTGAAAAAAGGATAGGGCTTTTTATTTTTCATTTTACGAAATAGGAATGAATTATGTTACAATATGTCGACTACGGATGAAAGGGGTAGTGTCGTGCAACCGAAAAAGAAAGAGCTGGCAATTGAAAACGTATTACTCGCTGGAAAGATCATGATGGAGTCGAATGCTGAAACGTATCGTGTAGAAGATACGATGCGTCGTATGGCTGAAGCTCAAGGGTTAGTCGATGCAGATACATTCGTAACGACGACGGGCATTATTTTTTCTCCCGGTCGTCTCAGTTACACACAATTAGTACGAATTGAAGACCGAAGTACCGATTTGGAGAAAGTTGCGCTCGTCAACGATATTTCTCGTCGGCTCGTTGAAGGGAAATATAGTGCGCGACAGGCGAATCAACTATTACATAAAGTAGAATATTCGAACTTAGCATTTCCTCTTTGGCAAGAGATGATTGCAGCGGCGATTGCAAGTGGGAGTTTCCTTCTTTTGTTCGGTGGAACGTTTGAAGAGATTCCTGTAGCGATGCTCGCTGGATGTATCGGGCACGGTGTTGCAGAAGTGTTAGAAGGGTATTCCAAAGTACAATTTGTCGGAGAGTTTGTGGCAGCACTTATCGTCGCTCTCACTGTCGCTTTCTTTTTCCATCTCGGGGTCGTTCCTTCGTTAGATAAAATTATTTTAGGTGGAATTATGCCACTTGTACCAGGAGTGCTCATTACGAATAGTGTGCGTGATTTAATGTCGGGACACTTCGTTTCTGGAGTATCGAAAGGTGCAGAGGCTATACTTACTTCGTTTGCCCTCGGTGCAGGAGTTGCGATTGTTTTATCGATCATGTAAGGGAGTGGTGAAATGTCACTTATATTGAAAGGGATTGCCAGTTTCACAGGCGCATTTGCGTTCGGCGTCATTTTTAATGCACCGACACGTTTACTTGCCATTTGTGGTTTCGCAGGGTTTACCGCATGGTCGACGTATACTGCGGTTGACTTTTGGTTAGATGATACGATGATTGCTTCATTTATCGCAGCATTTACAATTTCGGTCGTAGCGCATTTATTTGCTCGCTCGTTGAAAAAACCGATGATTTTGTTCAATATACCTGGAATTATTCCGCTCGTTCCCGGAAGTATCGCATATCGTGCGATGCGTAGCGTCGTAGAGAGTGATTATGCATCAGCGATGAGTTATGCGTCACAAGCCTTTTTAGTATCAGGTTCTGTAGCGATGGGGCTCGTTTTTGCTGAAGTACTCATGCAAGCGGTGATGAATATTTTACGAAAGCGAAAACATCGTCTTTCACAACGTTAAAAAAAGCACATCTGCCTTTAGTGGCGATGTGCTTTTTATTATTGTTCATCTAATCGTATCGTTAATTCATTTTCTCGCATCGGTTCATTAAAGTAATATCCTTGTGCGGTATCGAAGCCGAGCGATTGAACGATTTCGAGTTGTTCTTTAGTTTCTACACCTTCTGCAGTAACGATGAGATCGAGCGAATGACCGAGTTGAACGAGTCCTTCGACGAGCTTGCGTGTTTTCGGCTGTGTAATCATCCCTTGGATATAGCTTTTATCCATTTTAATTTTAGAGATCGGAAGAGATTGTAAATATCGGAAAGAGGCAAAACCTGTACCGAAGTCATCTAAAGCGAAGCGAATACCAGCTTTTGTTAGTTGTTGCACGTTTTGAACAATCGCTTTCTCTTCCTCTGCCTGAAAAGCGAACCGTTCAGTCACTTCAATTTGAAGAGCTTCTGGTGGACATTTATTTTCTTCTAAAATTTCTAACACGTATTTACTTAATTCACTCGACATAAATTCTCGAGCGGATGTGTTAATGGAAACGGATAAGTTACGCCCTTCTTTGTGCCACTTCGCTGCAAGTTTTGTCGCTTCGTCTAAAACGAATCGACCGAGTGATTGGATAAACCCACAGTTTTCAGCGAGTGGAATTAACTCCTCTGGACTAATTTGTCCGAGTTCGTCATCGTGCCAACGAATAAGAGCTTCATAAGAAGTGATTTCTCCTGAGCGGAGATCGTATTGTGGCTGATAAACGACATAAATTTCACCATCATTTAAAGCTTTTGGGATTTTATCGTAAATTTGAGCTTTGCGATCAATTTGTTCATGGTGTGATCGAGACAGAATCTCGATTTGTCCACCGCCTGCTTTTGCGACGTTTGATGTCGCGTTCATCGCCGCTTCTAATAAGTAATCATATGATTGTTGATCATCAGGGAAGCGTGCGATACCACCGCTAATAGAAAGTGGTGTATCGAGCGGTTGAATCATGATCGGTTGTTGCTCTAAAAAGTTTAAAAATCCTTGGATAAACCAATCAGCAAATGGTGTTAAAACGACAAATTCGTTTAATCCGATCCGCGCGATTGGGCTATCTTGGAAAAATCGTTTCAAACGGTTCGTAAACTCTTTTAAGATCATCTGTTGCGTATCGTGGTCTAATTGACGTTTTAAAGATGCATAATAGTCAATTTGTAAATGGACGAGTGCAAAGTCTTGTTTTTCTTTAATTTGTTTGTTTACGAGTTGTTCGAGTTTATGACGGCTATATAAACCGGTCTCAAAATCGATATAAGCGATGTTTTCTAATTTTTGATGTAACATCATTTCGTCTGTCATATCGAGTTCGATAAAAATGGCACTTTGGAGTTGATCTTCTTCAAGCATTGGAATCGCCAATAAGACGACAAAATATGTTTCGCCATCACGCGTCATCTTTTCCATATTACCGAAGAACGTTTTTCCATCTAATAGTCGTTTCCAAAGGTCATTCGCCTGTTGTTGACCTTCTTTAGTAGAGGGAAACATTTGCCAAAGTGATTTATTTAACACCCGTTTCGGTGTCCATTGACTCAATTTTAAAAAGTTTTTATTTGTATACGTAATGAGTCCATGAGCATCTGTACGAAAAATCGCGAAATGCTCTGTTAAACTTTGAGTAACACTTGTTAATTCTGAAGAATGAAATGGTTCATAAGTGTTGAGTTCCATTACAATAATCCCCCTTTCGAAAATAGGCTCACCTTTATAGTATAAGAGAAACTTACAAA
>JASKZX010000050.1 GCA_030147435.1 Savagea sp.
TTATTGATGGATATTGGTTATCTCGAGAAAAAAGACAATATACAAAAAAAGAACGAAAAGATGTTCCACCTGTGTTGAAAGCATTGTTAGAAATACCGTCGGTTCAATCAATTTATTGTGCAGAAAATTTCTTATCAATCGAAAGAGTTAAAAACACTTCATGGGAAAGTATACTTCCGGCAATTGACGCTGTATTAATGGAATATGAAACGAGTTACCTTAGCGACCAAGAGCATTGTGTTTATGTTCAAACGTATAAAAGAATTCCTGTGCAAATTAAAGTAATTTCTCGAAAAGAAGAACGGATTTATCGATTATCTGAACGTTTTCAATGGGCAGCGCAACGTGTGCGGAGTGCAGAAACAGAATGTTACATCGTACATAGAAAATGGCATTATATTGGCACGCGATATGGAGAGATCGAGCAAATCGCAAATTATGTGCTTGATGAAATAGAAGCAATGTTTTCGAATGAACGATTACATTTTGCTGTTTTTTTAGAAGAAGAACGAGAAGAAGAACAAACGACACTTACTGTTGAACAACTTAAAAATAAAAGTTGGGAAAAGCGGCTTGACTTTTTGCGAAAAATTTTGCGTCCTACTCTCTCTCACTTGTCGTTATTGAAAGAAGCATCTCACGATGAACATCCAGAGGTAAGACGATACGCCGCAGCTTTACTCGGTTTAATAGATGATTTTTCAGTTACTCCTTATTTATCACGTCTCGTTTTGTATGACCCGAGCTGGAGTGTGCGTCGCACAGCAGGAGACTCAATTAGTGAGTTAGGTTATACAGCGTTTGAGCCTGCGATGATTCGAGCATTAGGTGATAAACACCGTTACGTACGGTGGCGTGCGGCGAGATTTCTTTATGAGAGAGGGACGCGACGTGCTTTACCTGCTTTATATGCAATGGAAGATGACCCAGCGTTCGAGGTTCGTTTTCAAGTTTGTTTAGCGATCCACCAAATAGAAGGTGGTTCACAGGTGAAAGGTTCTGCGTGGAAGGCAGTTTTTTCAAAAAAATCAGAAGATCAATGATTCATTTTTTAAAACGTTCAATCGAAAGACCTAAAAAAACAGAAGAAGATAAAGGAAAAAGTAACTGATAGTTATATGATACGATGAAGGTGTAAACATTAAATTAAAGGAGTGTTGAAAGATGGATATGAATGCTTATGAACGATATATGCGTGAAATTCACGAACCTGCACGTAAAGAAATGGAAAGTTACGGGTTCACTCAGTTACAAACAGCTGAAGAAGTCGATGAAAAAATGAAAGAGTTACAAAATGAAGGAACAGCACTAATTTTTATTAACTCTGTTTGTGGATGCGCAGCGGGTACAGCGCGACCTGCAGCAGAAGAGGCATTGCTTACAGTATCGAAAAAGCCTGATCATTTACTCACTGTATTTGCAGGTCAAGACAAAGAAGCGACAGATCGTATGCGAGAATATTTTGACGGTCTTCCGCCATCAAGTCCTTCAATGGCTATTTGGAAAGATGGAGAAGTTGCTTACTTTATGCCACGTGAACAAATTGAAGGATATTCGCAAGAGCAAGTAGCTGCTAATTTAACAGGGATGCTTGAAGAGTTTTGTGGCGAGTAATGATGACGACGAGTGGGCGTGCAAATAGTGCGCTCATCGAAGCGACGAAAAAAGAGGCTGTTTCTATCGGTGCAACATATGTCGACCGAAAGAAACGGTCTGTTGCTTTATTATTAAAAACATATCAATGTCCTTTATTTATTCGAGGAGCACATCGACTAGAATATATCGAACCGCAAGCAGAAGAGCCTTTTTTCTTTCATCCAGATACAGCGATGTTTCGTATTAAAGGAGAGAGGAAAGGACAACGTGATGAATTGCTAACCGCGTTACAAGTAAAAAAAGGAGATCGAGTCCTTGATTGTACGTTAGGAAGAGGCTCTGATAGTATCGTCATTTCTTATGCTGTAGGTGAAGAAGGATGTGTCGTTAGTTTAGAAAAGAAGTTTCCAATCGCTTACGTCGTTCAAAAAGGCTTACAAACGTATGAGTCACCTGATCGTGAAATCAATGAAGCGATGAGACGAATTCAAGTGATCTCACAAGATGCAGTCGACTATTTGCGCAAGCAACCGGATCATTCATTTGACGTCATATATATTGATCCGATGTTTGAACAAACAGTTGAAGCCTCGTCAAATTTTGCTTCATTACGTACAGTCGCCGCTTATGAACAACTGACAGATGAATGGATACGAGAAGCACGTCGTGTAGCAAAAAAACGTGTCGTATTAAAAGATCACTTTCGTTCCAATCGATTAGAGCGCTACGACTTCAAACGTTTCATTCGTCCATCGAGTAAAACACACTTTGGTGTTTGGGAAAAGGAATAAAAGAAGGAGAAGATGCCTATGTGGATTCGGGGAATGAAATGGTTGCAGCGTGTCATCGTTGGGTTTGTAGCTTTGATTACACTCGGAATAATATCTCCTACCCACGATATTTGGTCAACACTATTAACAGATTTAGATGCATTAAAAAAAGAAAAGCAAGATGAAGGAAGAGTTGTTGAACAACCGGAGTATTCTGTTCAGCTACAAGAAGA
>JASKZX010000070.1 GCA_030147435.1 Savagea sp.
AGTATGCACAATGTAGACTTGATCATTTTACTCGTCTTAGGAGTGCTCAGCATCATTCTTCTCGGAGTAGAAATAACTCAACGTGTGAAAAACAATCGATAAAAGCGCACTAATTTACTAAAAAGAAAATGAAAAAGTTGAAAAATAAAAAGATATCCTTTACAATGATAATCATTATCAGTGATAAGGAGAATGACAATGAACCATTCACACATTATTGATCAAATCATTAAAGAACGTCGTACGATTAAGAAATTTAAAAAAGAACGTGTTCCGACAGAGGAAATTATCGATATTTTAGAAGTTGCAAAATATGCACCGAATCATAAAATGACAGAACCTTGGCGCTTTATCTTGTTCCAGAAAGAACAGATGGCAACGTTTGCTGACGCATTTGAAAAAGCAGCGCTTCATAAACACGGGGAAGTGCATGCACGTGCACAAGCAAAATCAGCTCACTACCGAGAAGATATTCCGATGACGCTTGTTGTGACGATGGAAGAATCAACGGATGAAAAAACGTGGGATGAAGACTTTGGCGCAGTAAGTGCCCTCATTCAAAACATTCAGCTCGCAGCATGGGCACGCGGTATCGGTATGATTTGGCGAACGAATCGCTACATTTATGAAGATACATTTAAAGAAGCAATTGGTGTTCAACCGAATGAACGTATCGTCGGTACACTGATGATCGGTTACCCTGACTTCATTCCACCGGCGAAAGAACGTACGCCAATTCAAGAGAAATTAACGATTGTTGAATAAGAAAAAGTGCTTGAACAACAGATAAAAGGTTACTGAATGACTTCTCTTTTTACCTTTTATAGATTAGTGTTCAAGCACTTTTCTTTTATTGTTTTCTTTTTATACGTCGCACAACTTCCTTGCCAATCTCTAAAGAAGCAGTAGCTGCGGGAGAAGGAGCATTGCAAACATGGACACTATGTTTTCCATCAATGATAAAGAAGTCATCCATAAGAGTCCCATCCCTTTTTAATGCTTGCGCACGTACTCCGGCTGGAGCGGGTATCAAGTCATCGACAGAGATATTTGGAATTAGTTCTTGTGCATTCTTGACGAATAGGGCTTTATTGTAAGAGCGCACCATTTCTTCCATTCCTTCTTTGAAATAAGTAGTTCCCAACTTCCACATACCTGGATAAGTAACCATTTCAAGAAAGTCACTGAAGTTGAAATCCGTTTTTTTGTATCCTTCTCTTTTGAAGCTAGGTACAGCATTAGGACCTACGTCTACCTCACCGGTAATCATTCTTGTGAAATGTACACCTAAAAAAGGAAATTCAGGATTAGGTACAGGATAAATCAAATTATTAACAAGATTTCTTTTTTCGGGCACTAATTTAAAATACTCTCCTCTAAATGGTAGGATTTTCATATCTGTTAAATAACCAGTCATTTTAGCAATGCGATCACTTTGTAAACCGGCGCAGTTGATTAAAAGATCACCATTGTATGTTGAATGATTTGTTTCTACTGTAACACCGTCAGAGGTTTCAGTGATAGATGTGACCTCTGTATTTGTAATAACTTCTCCCCCGTAATAGTTAATTAATTCTGCCATTTTTTCTGAAACAGTTTGATAGTTTACAATACCTGCTTGTGGGACATAAATAGCAGCGATGCCATTAACATTTGGCTCTTTTTCTAATAGTTCTTCTTTGTTTAATAAAGTAACTTCTAATCCGTTTTCTATACCTCTTTCATATAAGGCATGTAAAGATGGAAGTTCTTCTTCTTTCGTAGCAACAATGACTTTTCCACAAATATCATGTGGAATATCATAAGTTTCACAAAATGCTCTCATACTCTCGCTACCTGCTTTTGCGAATTTCGCTTTAAAACTTCCAGGCTTATAGTAAATACCTGAATGAATAACACCGCTATTTCTTCCAGTTTGATGACTAGCAACCTGATTTTCTTTTTCTAATATTTTCACCTGAAGATTTGGATTATCTTTTAATAAATGTAAGCCGACAGAAAGACCAATAATGCCTCCACCAACTATAATGTAGTTTTTTGACATAGATAAATTCTCCTTTAATCATTATTAAGTGTTATATCACAAGAACGTGCTAGAAGTTCTACTAAGTGCACAACTTCAATAGGTTTATTTTCACGATTAACACCAATTGCCATTTGTAAGTGACACCCTGGATTTGTTGTTACGATAATATCTGGTGTCACTGTGTTTACTTGTTTCATTTTGTGATCAAGTACCTTCATAGACTCTTCATAATGAGTAATGTTGTAAATACCACCAGAACCACAACACATATTTTGTTGAGGCATAGGACGATATGTAATCCCTGGTACTTTTTTTATAAGGCGAAGAGGTGGTTCTACAACTTTTTGTACATTTGTCAAATGACAAGAAGGTTGATAAGTGATTACTTTATTTATTCTTTTTTTGAACGGCAATGAAGCTTTATCGAGTAAAACACTAATGTCTACCGTTTTTTCAGAAAAAGTAACAGCTCTGGCGTGCCAAGGATCTTTAACAGAAAAAAACTTTGGATACTCAATTAACGTAGCACCACACCCTCCTATTGCATTCACAATATAGTCGAAGTTATATTTTTCGAATGCTTCAATATTGTGTTTTGCTAGTTCGATAGATAAATCTTTCTCTCCCGCATGATGTTGAAGAGCACCACAACATTGTTGTTCTTGTATCGTGACAACATGAAATCCAGCTAACTCTAAAAGTTGGATTGAAAGATCATTAATATTAGAAAAGAAAGTATCCATAACACACCCTGTAAAGAAGCCGACTGTCTTTTTAGAAGAGTTATTGATTTTTCGATTTCTTTTTTTAGGCTTATGAACTTTAGGAGTAACTTTTTCTAATTGCTGCAACGCGTTTGGTAATAAATGTGTAAGTTTCAAAGTTCTGGCGGTTTTTTCAAGAACTGTATTTTGATAAAAGCGCAAACTCGTATTGATTAATGAGAGTGTGTTTTTATTTGTTAACATATGTTTAAAAAATAATTTTCTCGTTTTTTGTTCGAGAAGAGAATTTTCTTTTTTTCTTGCATTTGTTAATGCATACATCGTAGAATTTAAGATTGTTCCGTATTGAACATTAGTAGGACATACAGTTTCACAAGCTCGACAGCCAAGGCAAAGCTCCATTGGTTCTCTAATGTCTTCGAGTTCTAATTTTCCTTCCGCTACCATCTGAACGAGGTTGATGCGACCTCTCGGAGAGTGGGTTTCTTTTTTCATCGTCATATAGGTAGGGCAAGCAGGTAAGCAATAACCACATTGGACACAGTCGAAAGTTTCATCGTACGCTAAATTGTGTAAAGAATTATTTGAAGTCATTTGTGAGCACCAACCTTTCACTAGTCTCAGTCGAAGGAAAGATTTTCCCAGGGTTTAACAGATTGTTAGGATCCCAAGCTTGCTTAATTAATTGTAAAAATTCTACTCCTATGTCGCCGAGCTCTTTCTTTAGAAAAGGCGCTTTCATCGTTCCGATTCCATGTTCACCAGAAAGAGTGCCACCTAGTTCTAATGCGGCGTTAAAAATTTCTTCAACCGCTCGTTCTACACGTTTCATTTCTTCTATATCTCTTTTATCTGTGATTATATTAGGGTGTAAATTTCCATCTCCGGCATGCCCAAAGATAACGAGTTGAATCTTGTGTTTTTCTTTAATTTCTTTTAATCTCTTAAACATTTCTGGTATTTTACTTCTTGGCACTGTTGCATCTTCCGAGATTTTTGTAGGTTTGAATTGTACAATTGCAGGTGAGACTAGCTTACGAGCACGCCATAATTCAATTGCCTCTTCGTCATTTTTAGCAACTTGAATGTTGCGAGAATTCACTGACTTACATGCTTGCTTAACGATCTTCATTTCTTCTTCTAATGCAGCAGGATGGCCATCAAGTTCTACTAGTAGTATAGCTTCGGCATCAACTGGTAAACCTAACGGCTCGTAATTTTCAACAGCTTGAATAGAAAATTGGTCCATGATCTCCATTTTTGATGGTAAAACTCCTGAGGTGAGCACTTTTGAAATTGCTCTTCCAGCATCTTCTATGTCATCAAATGTAATCATTGCTGTTTTAGTTGCCGGTGGTTTAGGTATTAATCTCAAGGTAGCTTCTGTAATAATTGCTAATGTACCTTCTGAACCTACAATGAGAGATGTTAAATCATATCCAGTAACATTTTTAATCGTTTTTCCTCCTGTTCGAAGTACTCGACCATCGGCTGTCACAACTTCAAGTCCAAGGACATAGTGTTTTGTTACACCATACTTTAATCCTTTCGGTCCGCCAGCATTTTCAGCAAGGTTACCCCCAATAGTAGCGACGTGAGAACTACTAGGGTCTGGTGGATACATGAGTCCGTGCTTTTCGGCTTCTTCATTAATTGATGAAGTAATTACTCCTGGAGAAACAACAACTGTTAAGTCATCTAAAGAAATTTCTAATTTTGTATTCCAAAGAGAAAAGTCAAGTACAATTCCGCCATTCACTGGTAGAGGTCCTCCACTTAAACTTGTGCCACGTCCTCTAGGAACTAAAGGAATTAAGTAACGGTTAGCTACTTTGACAATATGAACAACCTCTTCTGTGTGCATAGGTTGACAAACTATATTAGGCATATAAGATCCGAAAGAAGCATCATAACTAAAGCTTGCTAAATCAGCAATATTCGTTAAAATACGCTCATTATCTATCCCTTTTTGTAAGTCTGAAATAACTTTGTCTAAGTTAAGATTCATTATTGATTTCCTCCTCCTTTGGCATTTTTGGCAACTTTTTCACTCGTAAGTCTCCAATTTTTAAACGTGCTTGTTGTAAATGAAAATACATTGCTTTATACGCTTGCTCAGGCTTCTGATTGGCTATGGCTTGATAGATATTCAAATGTTCTTCATAAACAGCTTGACGTTTTCTTTTCATTCCAATATTAAAAGCGAGTGAATAGTGAATAGCTTGCTCATATAATTGACGAGTTTTGGTCAATGTTTCTATTAAAAAGTCGTTATGTGTTGCTTTAGCAATCGATAAATGAAATTGAACATCTGCTTTAGATCCTATCGCCTGTTCGTCATACATTGTCTGTTTGAAATAATATAATGCTTCTTTTATTTTTTTAAGTTCATCGTCAGTACGACGAATAGCAGCTAAACGAGCTACTTCTATTTCTATAATCATTCGATATTCAAGAAGGTTAAAAACTTCTTCCTTTGTCGCAATTTCCATTATGCTTTGTTCGATTTGGTGTACGAGTGGTTTCTCTTTAACATAATTGCCCCCGCCTTGAACAGATTCTACAATTCCACTAGCTACTAGCATGCTAATTGCTTCTCTAATTGGAGAACGACTCACTCCAAATTGTTTAGCTAAAGCATGTTCAGAAGGGAGTTTATCCCCAGGGGAATAAACTCCTTTGCTAATCATTTTTTTTAAGCTTGAACAAATATGATCAGACGCACGTGGCTTATAAGACATTAACATGATCCTTTCTATTGATTACTAGGTTGTAGAGTACGTGCACGGAATAAATGCATACCCATGAAAACAATGAGTAATGAAATTCCAATAACATCTGTAACGAGTCCTCCGCTAATTAAAAGAAATGCGCTGATGAGTAAACCGATACGTTCAACAATGTTTAATTTAATCGTGAAGAAGTTATTAATAGCAACAGCTAACGCAAAAATTCCAATTAAAGCAGTAACGAAAGCTAATATCACTGCTACCCATAATGGGAAAGTAATGGATGGATCATCTTGCATTAATAATACAGGGTTGTAGACAATCATAAACGGAACTATAAAACCAGGTAAAGCAAGTTTCATAGCTGTCCATGATGTTTTCATTGGATCAGACCCAGCAATTCCAGCAGCTGTATAAGCAGCTAAAGCAACAGGTGGTGTTACATTACTTAATGCACCGAACCATAAGACGAAAAAGTGAGCAGCTAATGGGTTAACTCCAGCAGTGATTAATGCTGGAGCAGCTGTTACTGCTACAATAATATAAAGTGCTGTTGAAGGTAATCCGAGACTTAAAATGATTGATGTAACCATGACAAGGATTAAGATTAAAGGTAATGAACCTTGTGCAAGTTCAATGATATTATATGCAAAAGTAGACCCTAGTCCTGTCATTGTAACAACAGCGATGATAATTCCGATAGCAGCTGTAGCAATACCTACTTGGACGGTTCCTTTAGCGCCTTCTACTAAAGCGTCGAAAGCTTTTCGAGGTGTGACACGTGTTGATTTATCTTTCGTAAGCCATGACGCGATAATGACAGAAATAATACCAGCAAAACCTGCAAATAGAGGAGTTTTACCTATTAAAAGAGTTCCTATCACTACTAAAATAGGAAGAGCTAGGACCCCCCGCGCTTTTAAAACATCTTTAACAATCGGAATTGAATCTTTGCTGAGGCCTTTTAATCCTTGACGTTTAGCTTCAATATCGATAGCGATAATAAGTGATACGTAATATAAAATACTAGGAATAAGAGCAGCAATGATAATCGTTGTATAAGAAATACCTAAGAAACCAGCCATAATAAATGCTGCTGCTCCCATAATCGGTGGCATGATCATACCGCCTGTTGATGCAGTAGCTTCGACTGCCCCTGCAAACTTTGGTTTTAGTCCAATTTTTTTCATTAAAGGAATTGTAAATGAACCTGTTGTTGCTACGTTTGCAACAGCGCTACCACTAAGTGATCCTGTTAAGGCACTTGAGATTACAGCCACTTGTGCAGGACCCCCTCGTCGTTGTCCGGCAATTGCTAATGCTAATTCGTTAAAAAATTGACTAGCTCCACTAACAGTTAAGAAAGCTCCAAACAAAATGAATAAAACAATATATGTTGAAGCGATAGAGAGAGTCATTCCAAAAATACCTTCAGTAGTCATATATAAACGATACAATAAACGTTCTAGACTAAACCCAGCATGAGCAAACATCCCAGGGAAGTGAGGCCCATAGATTGCGTAGACAATTGCCAATGCACTCAGTATTGGGATAAACCATCCAATAGAACGACGTGCAGCTTCTAATAAAATAATGACAGTTAAAATCGCAAAGAAGTTGTCCATAGGTATAATTTGTGATTGTCGATCAATATGAATCGCAGTGTAATTTAACACAATATAGCCGATGCCTATGAGGCTTCCAGCAATAAATAGATAATCTAAAATAGAAAGTTTATTTTTATTCGTTTTTTTAGAAAGCGGAAACATCATAAATGTTAAAACTAGGATAAATCCTAAAAATAAAGCATTCCTATAAATTTCTTGTATGTTTGAGAAACCATTTGTATAGATAGCGAATAAAGAAAGGACAGCTGCAATACCAGTAAGTGTTTTCATTTGCCAAGGTTTTAATTGGCGACTGTTATCCATACCTTCGCCATCAGAAACATCTAATAATGGTATATTCTTTTCATTATTTGATCCGAGTGTCATAGTTCTCTCCCTACTTTCTTGTAAATGGTATTTGAAGGAAAAAGAAGATGGCGTTTTTATCCATCTTCTTTTTTCTTTATAATTAGTTATTTTGCTTCAGGTGGAACGAGTTCATCTGGAATTTCAAGTCCTACTTCTTTGAAGTATTTGTAAGCGCCTACATGAAGCGGTGCTGGTAATCCATCTAAAGCTGTTTCTAGAGTCATTTCTTTTGCAGATTCGTGTACATCATACATAAAGTCTAAATTTTCAAATAATGTTTTCGTTAAAAGATAAACAGTCTCTTCATCTAAATCAATAGAAGCGACTAATAAGTTTGGTTGAGCAATTGTTTCGATAGGTTCTGTTTGCTTAGGATATGTGTTAGGTTCAATTGTATAACGATACCAAGCATTGTGAACTTTATTAATATTTTCTAATTGTTCGTCAGTAACATTAAGAACAGAGGCAGGTACGCCGCTAGCATACATATCTGTTACTGCAGCAACAGGAGCTCCTGCAGGTAAAGAACCTCCATCTAAACGACCATCTCGAATAGCGGATATAGTATCATCGTAACCTAAATATTCGGGCTTAATATCTTTTTTTGTCATTCCCATACCTTCCATCATGACGAGGGTAGATTGTTCAGTACCACTTGCTTGCGGACCGACAGAGAATGAAGTTCCTTTGATATCTTCAATTGTTCCAGTTTTAATTTTATCGTTCATTAAAACGAAATGTTCAACGTTTGACCAAATCATTGATACGGAACGAAGATCTTTGTAAGGATTTCCTTCGAAGCTACCAGAACCTTCATAAGCTTGTGCCCCAACGAGTCCTTGAATAATTGACAAATGAGCTTCATTCTTTTTCATGAGGTCAATGTTTTCAAGAGAACCTGCTGAAGCTTGTCCACTCGCTTGGATCCCTTCTTTTTCTAATTCTTTCGTCCATAAGTTTCCTAATCCAACTCCAATAGGATAATATGTACCTCCAGTTGAAGCTGTTGCAATAGTTAAAAATTGTTTTTTGTTACCATCCCCATTGGTACCGCTTTCATTTGAGCACGCATAAAAAGAAAATGCGAGAACTAATATTGAAAGCGTTAACAAAATTCTTTTCATTTTAAGCACCCCTTTTATTTTGTGAAAGTTAAATAAATTTATAAATCACACTATATCAAGAAAAAAGTTGTATGACAACTATTTTTTCAATAAATGGGTAAAAAATACAAGTCGTAAGAAAGATTTTAAAGAAATAGAATAAAAAAAGAAGCAAATCGCGCGTTGCGGTTTGCTTCTTTTTTAATCGTTCCATTTTTTTAAAAGGAGTCCGAATCCAATCGAGAAAAAAGCGAGACAAGCAGTATGGTGAAAGATGAAGTCTCCGATCATCACAAGTCGGTCACCGAACTGCCCACCTATGAGGAGTCCTGTTACAAATAATCCCGTGACGAATAAAGCGATCATAAAGAGGGAAAGGACTGATAGACGAAAAAGCCAGAAAATCGATGTATGAATTGTCTTTTTCATAGACTTCCTCCTTTCTAATGAAAAATAACGAATAAACTAACGAGTAGTAATAAATGTGTGCCGAACCAAAAGAGAGTCATTTTTGATGACTGAAAGAGTTCTTCGTACGCATTTGTTTGGATCGACCAGAGTCCCATCATTCCTTCGATACTTCCTGTAAAAGCGGGAAGTAAAGTTGCAAGTGTCCAAGCATTCCAACCGAAAGTATCTGCTAAGACGATCCACGTTCCACCGAACAATGTGACAGCAATCGGTCCTGGAAAAATCATAGCGACGATAACAATTGATAATAAGACGAATAAGATTCCGAGTTGATCATCGAAAGTAGTCGCCCATTGAATCAGTTCTTCTTTCGCATCGAGTCGAATAAACAACTCTAAACTGATACAAGCAAAATACGTCATAATAGATGCGGGAATAATCGCGAGCATTGCATCTTCGAGTAAATGAACGAGTTGCCGCATACGTCGCTTTTTTGGAACAAATCGTTGATTAATAAGTAAAACGTAAAAAATCGCAAAGATTGGCGCAAACATTAAAATACGAAAGGATAGTTGCGCTTGTGCTTCAGGAGTAATCCGCTTGGCAATCCACGGAGCAGCAAATGCATCGAATGCGATCGGTAAAAAAATAAGGATAGGAACGAATAAGACGAGCCACGTTCCTCGCCACTTTTTCTCAAGAGGCATCGGCTGAGGAGAGGAAAGGTCAATTCGATGAAGGCGATACATCAAACGAAGTGAAAGCCAACGATGGATAAAAAAGAGCACACCAAGACCGTAAGCGATGATCCACCATTCGCTCACTGTAAATTCATGAGGATATAAATAGTTGTAAACAGCATAAGTTAACGAAATAATACCTGCGGGTGGTAAAATATGAGCTAAGACACTAACTGCGATCGTCGAATTTTTCGTAAAAGCGGGTGATACGTGATGCATCGTTTGCCACTTACGTATTTTAGGCTCAGTAATTCGAACATTGTTTTCAGCAGCACCTGAAATGCTCGCCATAAATGTTTGAGCGACTAATGGGAAAAACGTCTGCCATTTTGGAGACTTATGAAAGTAGTTTGAGCCGAATAAGTACGCTTGTTCAAAGACGTATAGGCGTTCAAAAATAGCACCTGCTAAAAGATATAACACGATTGCATGAAAGACAGGGCTAGAAATAGGTGCAAAAAAGCTGTCGATCACTTGCTCAAATGGTGCAAAGATAAGAAATATGAGAAAAACAGCGAGCATTCCTTCAACAGCACTTCGCTTCCATACATTTGTACTCAGAAAGAAAACAATGAAACTGACAAAAAGAATTGTTAAAAATAATGGCATGATAGTCACCTCTTTCATTTTATTGCTATCAGCATAATTGTTTTCAATTCAAATTATAACGACTATTGAAAAAGAACACAAAAGAAAGAAGTGGAAAAAATGTATATTCAAGAGTTATCTACCGATGAAATAAAAGAATTGATTGAAGATGGTGCACCAGTGACGATTATCGATGTACGAGAGACAGAAGAGTTAGAAACGGGAACGATACCTGAAGCGATTCATATTCCGATTGGTGAGATTCCTTTTCATATTGATGCTTTACCGACGGAAGCATTATATATTATTATTTGTCGCGCTGGGAACCGCAGCGGACGTGTCACCGCTTACTTAGAAAGCAAAGGATTTCAGGCGATCAATATGGCAGGAGGAATGCTTGAATGGCATGGAGAAAAAGAATATCGTTACAAATAATGAAAATCATTGAAAATCAAGTAAGCAGAGAACGTTAAATGATGAACATACTGTGATATACTGAGGAAGAAAAACAAAACGTTAAGGAGTTGTCGATTCGTGATAAATGAACAACGTGTGCGTGAAGTAGTAGGCGCATTAGAAGATCCCTTATTACATAAAACTTTGGCAGAAACTGACGGTGTGAAAGAAGTAACGATCGAAGATGGCATCGTTCGTATTACAATTGCTTCAGCAGTTACAGGGAAGCCAGAACAATTAGAGTTTCAAACATTAGTCGTTGATACGATTAAAGAAGCAGGGGCGGATGCAGTTTTAATTAATTTCGTTCCATCAGATGCATCAAGTACAGAAGAAGAAAAAGAAGAAGCAAGCATTACAGAAGAAAAAGTGCGTGAAGTAGTAGGAGCACTAGAAGATCCATTTTTACGTAAGCCGTTAAAAGAAACAGGTGGTTTATTAGAAGTATCTCTTAAACCTGAAAAAGCACACGTAAGCGTAAAAGTGGCGATCGTTGCAACAGGAACGCCAGAACAAATGGAACTTCAAATGGAAATTGTTGATGTCGTTAAAGCAGCAGGAGCGCGTACAGTCGGTATTCGCTTTGAAGAATTGCCGAAAGAAACATTAGAAAGTTTCCGCGAAGAAGCAGCAGCACATGAAGAAGATCTTGATCTTTTATCACCATTACGTGATTTAGATTTCATCTCAATTGCATCAGGTAAAGGTGGAGTAGGAAAATCAACGGTTTCTGTTAACTTAGCGGTTGCTCTTGCACGTAAAGGGAAAAAAGTCGGTTTAATTGACGCAGATATTTACGGCTTCAGTGTTCCAGATATGATGGGTGTTGAAGATATGCCGACGATGAATGAGAAACAACAAATCGTTCCGGTCGAACGTAAAGGTGTAAAAGTCATTTCGATGGGCTTTTTCGTTGAAGAAAATGCACCTGTCATTTGGCGTGGACCTTTACTCGGAAAAGTGTTAAACCAGTTCTTTAGTGAAGTAGATTGGGGAGATCTCGACTATTTACTTCTCGACTTACCACCAGGTACAGGAGACGTAGCACTCGATGTTCACCAAATGCTGCCCGCATCAAAAGAAATTATCGTAACGACACCACACCCAACAGCGGCATTCGTTGCAGCTCGTGCAGGTGCGATGGCTTTACAAACAGACCATGAAATTTTAGGAGTTATTGAAAATATGTCATGGTTTGAATCAAAAGAGACTGGAAATAAAGAGTACGTCTTCGGCCAAGGTGGCGGTGTGAAACTTGCAGAAGAGTTACGTACAGATTTACTCGGACAAATTCCACTCGGACAACCAGATTGGGACGCAGAAGATTTTGCACCTTCTATTTATGAACCTTCACATCCAATCGGTCAAATTTATGATGAGATTGCTGATCAAGTAATTGAAAAAACAGGACGTGCTTAATAAAAAGAACTCGGATTTTTTTAAAGTCCGAGTTCTTTTTTGTGAAAAAAGGTCGGAAAAGGTGCATAACAATAAGGTTTTGATAACTTTAAAAAAGAATAAAAAAAGTTTAAAAAAAGCCTTGCAATTTAAAAACACCATGCTATAATAGGATATGTCTGAAACGGACAATCTATAAAATTAATCCGCAGTAGCTCAGTGGTAGAGCCCTCGGCTGTTAACCGAGTAGTCGTAAGTTCGAATCTT
>JASKZX010000091.1 GCA_030147435.1 Savagea sp.
CATACGAACTCGGTAAAGGAATTGAAACACAAATTATTGAAGAACAACGTCGCGTAGCTGAAGAGGCACGGCGTCAAGAAGAAGCTCGTCGAGCAGCAGCAGCCGCTGCGCAAGCAAGTGGAAGTGAAAGTGAAAGTACAGTTGCCGCTCCGCCAGTAACGAGTGGAACATGGATGAAACCGACGACTGGTCGTTTTACATCTGGTTTCGGTTGGCGCATGCACCCGATTAAAAAACAGCGACTTCAACACCGAGGGATCGATATTGCGAATAGTCCAGGAACACCGGTTGTTGCAGCGGCAGATGGGGTCGTCTCTTCTGCTCGTTCGATGGGTGGATTAGGAAATGCAATCTTTATTACCCACTCAATCGATGGAAAGATTTTCACATCGGTATACGGGCACTTATCAAGTATAGGAGTAAGCCCAGGTCAAACTGTGAAAAAAGGTGAAAAGATTGGTGCAATGGGAAGTACAGGGAACTCAACAAGCTCTCATTTGCACTTTGAAATCCATGTCGGTACATTTACAGCAAGTGGACCAAGTGCGGTGAACCCATTGCAATATATTCCTTTATAGATGCGGTGTTATGAAAGAAAGTGTAACGGATGTTGATATCCGAGCACTTTCTTTTTTTATTTGTACTTACAGAAAAGTGAAGCAGAAGGAAGGAACATTTGATACAATACAGAAAAGAGATTTAAAAAAGAGGTGCACATTGTGGAAGTTGTTGATTTTTTCATTTATAGCCCGATTCTTTTTTTATTTATATTCCTTCTCGTCATATTCGGCTATATGCGCACGAAGCGTGAGCGCCGGATGTTTCACGTACGTATTGAACCGTGGAATAAAGAAGTAAAACGAGGACTTTTTCAAGGAATCGTTAGCGGATTTGGCGTTTCACTGATTTTGTTTGGTTTTGGAGTCGTTTTACCACCAGATTATTTATTGGCGTTAGCTATTTTACTAACGGGAATGTTACTCGTTGGCTATAGTCGTTTGTTAACGCCGGCTTATTTTTTGTTTGGAGCTGTTTTCGTATTACTTTTATTAGAAGATTATGTAGAGCAAGTGACATTACCGAATGAAACATTATTAAGCATTCTTTTACTTAGTACACTTTTATTATTCGTTGAGGCATTGCTCATCCAACGACAAAGTAAACATCAAGCATCTCCGGTTATCCAAAAGACACCGAGAGGGCGCGAGACGTCTACTTTTGAACATAAGCAGTGGTGGTTACTTCCAGTCGTTTTACTCGTTCCTGGCGATTGGTTTGAATCCTTTTCAACGTTTTGGCCTGTTTTTTCAATAGGAGAAAGTAGTTATGCATTCGTATTTTTCCCATTTGTAATCGGCACAGCTTATCATATGAAGTCTTCTTATCCAGATACATTTATGCAAAGGGTAAGTCGACATGTATTTGTATTGAGTATGTTGAGTTTACTCTTTACGATGATCGCATATGTGTATCCACCATTTGCTTTAGTCGGTCTCGGATTACTCGCAGCGGGCCGCTTGTTCATTAATATTTGGAATGTTCGTCAAGACCGTCAAGGAAATGTGCACCAGATTCCAGAAGGGTTGACGATCGTCAGTTTATTACCTGAAACTGCGGCAGTTGATCTCGGCTTACAAGTAGGAGAAACGATTGCGAAAGTCAATGGGGAGCGTGTTTATAATGAAAAAGAGTTTTATGACGCGCTTCAGAAAAATGCGGCTCATTGTCGCTTAGAGGTGATTGATCGAAATGGAGAATTACGTTTGATTCAACGCGTTCTTTATGCAGACGATCATCACCGTTTAGGACTCGTGTTTATGTACTTCAAGTAATGGTTGAGCTATCTATTTTTATAGGTAGCTCTTTTTTTCATAGGGAAGATACGAAAATATTGGTATGATAACAATAAGAAATAAAATTATTAAAGGGGGAATGACGATGTCATTACGATTGTGGCTCGGTCGAGCTGGAACTGGAAAGACGACGACGATTCAACGCGAAATTATTGAAAAAGTGAAAAATGATCCACTAGGTCCACCAATTTATGTACTCGTACCTGACCAAATTTCATACGCGATGGAAGAAGCATTAACGGTGCAATCAGGGTTAGGCAGTTTAGTACGTGTCCACGTCTTATCTTTCAAACGACTCGCATGGCACGTATTACAAGAAGTAGGAGGAGCAACGAGAGAACAAATCGACCCTTACGGTTATTTAATGCTCGTCCGCCAAGTATTGCTGGAAGTAGAAGAAGAATTGACATTGTTTCAACGAGCAACGAAAAAGTATGGGTTCATAGAGCAAATGGTCGCTATTTTACAAGAAATGAGCCGATATCGTGTAAAAAGTGAGGACTTGAATCAATTAAAACATGCATTAGAAGAAGCAGATGCGCATCCAACGATTATTCAAAAAGTCGATGAAATTGCACGAGTCGCTGCAGAAATTGAAGCACGTCTCGGCACGTCTTATGTTGACGGTGAGGGGCATCTCCATTTACTTGTAGATTTGATGGACCGCTCAACAGTTATACCTGAAACGGAAATATATATCGACGGATTCGAGAAGATGACAAAAAGTGAGTTTGCTGTCGTTGAACAGCTGTTAACACAAGCAAAACGTGTAACGGTAGCTCTACCGAACAATCCGCTAGACCCAACGGATCAGCTTTTTTATCAAGCGAATCAGTTGGCAAACATATTACGTCTTAGCGCTGAACAAAATGGAGTCGTTATCGAAGAAGAGAAATACTTCTCGACAAACTACCGCGCATCTACGGATGAATTACGCCATTTAGAAAGTGAGTTTCAGTCATTTACACCACGTGCTTATGAAGCGCCGGTAGAGTCGATTCAACTCGTTCGTGCGGAAGACCGCCGTGCAGAAATTGACTTTGTTGCACGAGCGATTCGTCAATTAGTAGAAGACGGTTATCGTTATAAAGATGTAGTTATAATTTATCAGCAGAACGACTATTATGACGAGTTATTAACACGTACGATGCGAGAGTACGATGTTCCGTTATTTATTAGTCAGAAGCGTTCAATGTTAGACCATCCCCTCATTGAATTGACACGTGCAGCACTAGATGTCATTCAAAGAAAGTGGTCGTACGCCTCGGTTTTCCGTGCAGTAAAAACAGACTTATTATTTCCGTTACCCGAACAGGCACCAGGCATGTTACTTGATGATTGGCGTCATCGCGCAGATGAACTTGAAAATTTCGTCTTAGCAAAAGGAATTCAAGGAAGTGCATGGACTGCTGATACAGAAGCGAGTGCACGTCGTTGGACGTATGAGCGCTACCGTGGCTTATCAGATCTTCAAACAGCACGAACGACAGAAGAAGAAGAAAAACAAGAAGACTTGCACGAAATGCGTGACATTATTCGAGTGCCACTTATGCAACTTGAACAACGTTTGAAAGAAGAAAAGACAGGACGAGGATTCGCTTTTGC
>JASKZX010000099.1 GCA_030147435.1 Savagea sp.
TGCTTCATTACGACTTGCGCAAACGCTTCTACTTGTTTTAATTCAAAAGCAGACTCATAACCGATCAACCACGTATCACGCGTTAATTCAAACTCTTCCTCTTGATTAACGAGAGGTATCATATGAACATCTTCTTCACCACTAAGTGTAATTGATGGTAATATCGCATATCCAATACCATTTAAAGCGAGTTGTTTACACGTTTCAATTTGGTCGACCGTAATTTGTCTTCCAGGATGTTGAGAGAAATGTTTTTGCCACCAACGCTCAATTTCCATATAATACGTCGAATCACTTTTGAATTGGATAAATGGACGTTGCGATGTTGCAACATCTTCTATATTTTCAATCAGTTTATCGACTAAATACAATTGATCGCGAAATAAGTATCTTTTTTCACTATTCCAATCGACATGGCCTCGTACAATACCGACGTGGGCTTCTCCTTCGTGTAACACTTTTACAATTTCTGAACTCCAGCCCGTCATTAATGAAATTTTAGCATCTGGATATTTTTCTACATACTCTTTTAATACTTGCGGTAACCACGTTTGACCGACAATGGTGGCACAAGCAATTTTTAACGTTCCATGCACTTTGTTTTCTAACGCAGCAATCGCTTCAAACGTTTCTTCTTGCGCTTGAATCGTCGCCTTTGCAAATTCGATCACAAGCTCTCCCGCACTTGTCGGTTCTAATCCTTTTTGTGAGCGAATAAATAATTTCTTTCTCCACGTCTTCTCAATCGAACGGAGGCGTTGAGATAAAGCCGGTTGGGATAAAAATAAGCGCTCTGCTGCTTTTCGCATATTCCCTTCTTCAGCGAGCGCGACAATGATTTCAAGTTCTGTTGCTGTCATGAACGACAACCTTTCCTTTCGGTATTTTCAATATTAATAGTGTTGCTAGTATCGCAAGCCCTAAAATACCTAAATAGACATAATGTAAAGCTTGCTCTAACATCGGTTGCATTTGATGCAATACTTCAAATGGAAGTTTGCTTAACGCATCTTCTGAAAATAAAACATTCATATCATCGACTGTCAACGTCGTACCGTCTACTGATTTTTGTAAAGAATGATTTAATAAAGCTCCAAAAAATGCAGCTCCTAACGTATTTCCAAAGTTACGCATGAACATATTAGAAGCCGTCGCTTCTCCTCTTTGTTCATAAGGGACCGCTTGTTGAATAGATACGATGAAAGCCGTACTCGTCAGTCCCATACCAACTCCGACAAAAAAGCTAGCTATCGCTGCTAAAAGTGGCGTGACATCGCTCGCTAACGATAACAAAATACTCGCACCGATGATCAATGAAAAACCACCTGCAAACGAAACGAGAAATGGACCAAATCGAAGAAGTAAATGTCCTGAAATCGTAGAAGCAATCGGCCAACCGATCGACATCGCCGTTAACGCAAAACCTGCAATGATCGGTTTTTCTCCCATAACTCCTGTCACAAAAGGAGGTAAATATGAAGAGATTGCAATTAAAATCATTCCGGTGACAAACGTTACAACATTTGCATAAAAAATTGTCGGGCGTTTCCATACGTCTAATGATAACATCGGCTCAGTAGATGACTTTTGCGCTCGTATAAATAAAATAAAACTCATACTTGCAACAACTAATAATAACCAACCTACTATACTAAAGTATGGAAAACTTTGTCCACCTTCTGTTAACCAAATGATCAATGCAATTAAAAAGACGGAAGAAAAAAATACTCCTCGATAATCGATAGAAACTTTTTTTCGCACACCGTCTTCTTGTAAATAAAGGTAGACCCCTACCATTGAAAGAAGACCGATAGGAATATTGATCCAGAAAATCATTTGCCATGACGCATATTCGACAATCATACCTCCGATAGCGGGACCTAAAACGGCTGAAATCCCCCATACACTCGACATATACCCTTGAACTTTCGCTCGTTCTTCTAGTGAGTATAAATCACCAACAATTGTCGTAGCCATCGGGGCAACTGCTCCGGCGCCTAATCCTTGGATAAAACGAAAAACGATGAGTATTTCCATCGTCGTCGAAAAACCTGCACCGAATGATCCGATAAGAAAAATCGTGACACCGATTAAAAAAATCGGCTTACGTCCATATAAATCGGCCAATTTTCCGTAAACGAGTACACTTACGGTACTCATTAATAAATACGAGGAAAAAATCCAACTATAACGAGAAAAATTGCCGAGATCTGCAGCGATACTCGGCATTGCTGTTGTAACGATCGTTGCTTCAACAGCACTTATAAACATCGCTAATAATACGGAGATAAATACGAGTGTTCTTTTTTTATTTGTCATATCTAGCTCCTTTACGACGTATAAATATACTTTTTAAATTGCTTTAACATGACACGTCGTGTTAATATTCCAGCAAATTTATCATCTTCATCAACTACACATAAAAATGTATGATCAACGAGTAAATCTAATCCTTTTTGAAACGAATCTTCCGTCCGAACGACTGGTAAATCAACATCCATCACATCATCTACTCGCAAATCACTCAATGCATCGTATTCGATTCTTTCTAACCCTAATACACGTTCTAGCATCATTCCAAGACTAATTAATCCTCTTAGATGATTGTCACTATCAAGCACAGGTATTGCAGAATAACCTGATTTTGTTAAGATGAGTACTGCATGTTCAGCAAAGTTTCCGACTTGAACGTGCGCTACTTTTTCTGCAGGTATAAGATATTGTTCAATCGGTGTAAATAAAAAATCTCTATCTATTGCAGAAACCATCATGAAACCTCCTTCTCAATCGCTCTTTATATTCATCATATCATAAGAAAGCGCTTTAGTTGCATTTTGACAATTCACTGTAAGAAATTGGTATTAACAAGGCGTTTATTCATATTTTGTAAAACAGATTTGCAAAGCTTTCTTTCTTCATGTACGATTACAAAGGTAATACCCCCTCGAGATTTCGAATACGTCTTGAGACAGTATCAAACAATCGAAAGGATGTTATTTAACATATGGGTAAAAAACGAAGCTTATTGTTTCTTATAACATTAAGTGTTTTTGTCGTTATCCTCTCAGCTTGTAGCGGAGATACGACAGATGGCGAACCGAAAGAATTGGAAACGATTTCTTTTGCTGATGCCGGTTGGGACAGTATTCGAGTCCATAACAGCATCGCGCAAAAAATTATCGAAGAAGGGTTCGGCTATGACACAGAAGTTACAACAGGTACATCTACAGCAACACTTCAAGCCTTGCAACAAGGAGATTTAAATGTATACATGGAAGTTTGGACAGATAACTTAAAAGACATCTATGAAAAAGCAATCGATCGCGGAGATATCGTTCGCGCATCAACAAACTTCGATGATAATACGCAAGGGCTTTACGTTCCAACTTACGTCATTGAAGGTGACGAAGAACGTGGAATCGAACCACTTGCACCTGATTTAAAAACGGTCGCAGACTTGGCGAAATATCCAGAACTTTTCAAAGACCCAGAAGATAAAGATAAAGGACGTATTATCGGGGCACCTTCAAGCTGGATCGTGAGCGAATATTTAGATGAAAAAGTGCAATCTTATGGGCTAGATGAACAATATAACTATCTAGCACCTGGTTCAGATGCAGCAATTGTTGCTTCACTTGAAGGAGCATACAAGCACGGTGAAGGTTGGGTCGGCTATTACTGGTCACCGACATGGGTTACTGCAAGCTATGATTTAACTTTGCTTGAAGAACCTCCTTATGAAAAAGAAAAATGGGAAGAAGACTATAGCACTGCCTTCCCTCCAAATGACGTTGTCGTTGCCGTTCATAAAGATTTTCCAGAACAAGCACCTGAAGTGTTTGAGTTTTTACAAAACTATGAGACGAGCAATGATTTAACAGAAGTAGCTCTCGATTACATGGAAGAACATGACGCAGATCCAGACGAAGCTGCCATTTGGTGGATGAAAGAATATGAAGACGTTTGGACTTCATGGGTTTCAGAAGATATTGCTGAAAAAGTAAAAGCAGCTTTATAATGCATCAGTCTATGACTGAAAAAACATCAAAGCTGCTTAAGAGTCTTCTCTCTTAGGCAGCTTTTCTTTTATGAAAGAAAGGTGGAGAAACTAGCTACAGATGTAGCTATTTTTATGAAAGAATTTCCTAATATTTCATTTCCAATCGGTGATAGCGTTGAAGCTTTCATCGACTATTTAGCAGTTAATTACAAAGCTTTTTTTGATTGGATTTATGTCGTCGCATCGTCGACAATCAAAATGGTAGAATCTACTCTACTCGCCACACCTTGGTGGGTTTTAATCCTTCTCGTTTTCCTGTTAGGCGTATTTTTCACTTCATGGAAAAGCGGTATCGTCTACGGGATATTCTTATTTCTCATTGGAACTTTTGGACTTTGGGAAGAAACGATGACTACTCTAGCAGTCATTATTATCTCGGTCCTTCTATCGCTCATTATTGGTATACCACTCGGAATTTTAATGGCATTTAGTAAAGGGTTTTCAACCTTCATGCGTCCTATTTTAGATGCGATGCAAACGATGCCGACTTTCGTTTATTTAATTCCAGTTATTTTCTTCTTCCCTCTCGGGAACGTGCCAGCAATTATTGCGACAATCGTTTACGCATTACCTCCTGTTATGCGTTTAACAGAGTTAGGTATTCGTACTGTCGATGAAGAAGTGATTGAATCGGCACAATCTTTCGGTTCTAGCCGTATGCAAATGTTATTTAAAGTTCAACTACCACAAGCACTACCGACAATTCTTGCAGGAATTAACCAAACGACAATGATGGCTCTTTCAATGGCTGTTGTCGGTTCGATGGTAGGGGCAGACGGTCTCGGAGAACGTGTTTTCTATGCTATTAACCGAATCGATCTTTCCCTCGGATTTGAAGCAGGAATTAGTATCGTATTCTTAGCGATTATTATCGATCGTATTACTGCAGGTATTGCTAAGAAAACACAACGTGGAGGAGAGTTATCATGACGACAAAATTACGTGTAGAAAACATGAGTAAGATTTTCGGACCTAAACCGAAAGAAGTCATTCCACTCGTTGAAAAAGGATTATCAAAAGAAGAAATATTAGATCAAACCGGACATACTGTCGGTGTGTATGACGTTTCTTTTGATATTAAAGATGGAGAATTCTTCGTCATTATGGGGCTTTCTGGTAGTGGTAAATCAACATTAATTCGTTGTTTCAATTTATTAAATGTACCAACAAACGGGAAGCTTTTTATCGATGATGAAAACATTATCGAGTACGATAAAAATCAGTTACAAGAATTACGTCAAAAGAAAATTGCAATGGTCTTCCAACACTTCGGTCTGTTCAGTCATCGAACGGTACTTGAAAACGTCGAGTACGGATTAGAGGTTCGGAAGATTTCGAAGAAAAAACGCCGCGAAATCGCTTTAGAACAGATTGAAAATGTTGGCCTTGCAGGTTATGAAGATCAATTCCCTGATCAACTGTCAGGAGGAATGCAACAACGTGTCGGTATCGCACGTGCATTAACGAACAATCCAGACATTTTACTCATGGATGAGCCGTTCAGTGCGCTCGACCCTCTCATTCGATATGAGATGCAGCAAGACCTTTTACGTTTGCAGCGCCAACTGAAAAAAACAATTATCTTCATTACTCACGATATCGATGAAGCGGTAAAACTAGGCGATCGCGTCGCTGTCATGAAAAATGGTGAAATCGTTCAAATTTCGACACCACAAGAATTATTATTACGTCCAGCGGATGAATACATTTCATCATTCACAAAAGATGTCGATCGTTCAAAAGTGTTAAAAGCTCGACATTTAAGTGGAGATATCCGTGCAGAGGAAGATGTATCGATGTATCCGACAATCGATGAAAATGCATCTGCTCAAGAAGTAATGCAACGACTCATCGGTGAGGAATTACTCATTACAACGAGAGATGGTCAAAAGGTCGGAAAAATTACACATGATGACGTTTTACAAATGTTAAGTCAATAAAATGAAAAAGTCACGAGAACTTTACGTTTTGTAAAGCCTCGTGACTTTTTATTGTTGTGGAATGCGTTCGAAAATTTGAAGCATCGCATCATATGTGAGTGGACCTTCTACAATTTCATGAATTTCACGTTTCCCATCGAGAAAATACGTCGTTGGAAGTGAAAATGCACTATACATCGTAGCAACTGCTGACATTTCATCTAATGCTGTTTCAAATGTTAATTCATATTCTTTCATAAACTCTCGAACATCTTTTTCACTCGCTTCTGAACCCGTTACGTTAATCGATAAAATGGCATAATCTGTTTCTTCATGTAAACGTTGAATATCAGGCATTTCTGCTCGACATGGTGGGCACCATGAAGCCCAAAAGTTTACCATTACTGGTTGTCCCTCATAGTCTGATAAACGTACCTTTTCTCCATCAAGTGTCTTCAACTCAAAGTCTGGTGCTGTATCACCTTTTACAAACTGCAAATTCATTGCCGATTCTTCCGTTGTCGTCTCATCTAATGATTGGAAGTTATCTACTTGTTCTTTTTGCGCTTTCATATTCATAATAAATGAATACGTCGCCCAACCGATCAAGCCGACAACGACGATAGCAATAATCCAATTCGATATTTTCTTCATTCTTTTAACCCCTATCCTAAGTTTTGTAGCCACGTTCCTTCAACAAGATCAAGTAACCATGATGTTAATGTCGTTAATTGACCAGTAAAGAGTAACAATCCCATTAAAATAATGATGACCCCACCGACTTTCATAATCTTTTCACTATGTTTCGTAATCGATGAGATTGAACCGATAAAGAATGTAAACGCTAGAAACGGAAGTGCGAACCCGAGAACGTAAGCGATCGTATAAAAGATCCCCATCGTCGGTTGCGCACTCGCCATTACTAAAATCGCGGCAAAAATGGGACCGATACAAGGCGTCCAGCCTGCTGCAAATCCGAGACCGACGAAAAATGTACCAACATATCCGAGAGGTTTTTTCTTTGCTTGTTTACGCGTATCTTTCATTAATGCAGGGATTTTTAGCCATCCTGCAATGACAAGTCCCATTAAAATGATAAAGATTCCCGCTATTTGTTGAATAAAAATTCCTGTCGGTCCATTTAATAATTGTTGTAACCATTTTCCTAAAAAGGTCGCCCCTACGCCTAAACTAACAAAGACGAGAGAGACACCGAGTAAAAAGAAAACAGAATGCGTCAATAACTTTTTACGTAATGATGCACTTTTTTCTCCTTGTAATTCTTTCACACTTACACCTGTAATATATGATAAGTAAGCAGGAAAAATCGGCAACACACAAGGAGATAAAAATGAAAGAGCACCTGCTCCTAATGCGACAAACAGTCCTGCCATCGTTCCAAATT
>JASKZX010000102.1 GCA_030147435.1 Savagea sp.
AAGTGAAACAATATATTAAAAAAGGTCAAGTACGTGTCAATGGGGAAGTTGAACGTCAAAGTAAGCGTAAAGTTGATGTCAATAAAGATCTCGTGACATTTCTCGGCGCGCCAGTAGAATATAAAGAATTTGTGTATTACATGTTGCATAAACCAGATGGTGTCATTTCAGCGACAGAAGATTATTTGCACGGAACGGTTCTCGATTTGTTAGAAGAAGAAGACCGGTTTTTTGAACCGTTTCCCGTCGGGCGTCTCGATAAAGATACGGAAGGCTTGTTATTATTAACGACAGACGGACAACTTGCTCACCGTTTATTGAAGCCAGAAAATGATGTACCGAAAGTATATTATGCGCATATCGATGGCGTTGTGACAGAAGAAGATGTTGCAGCGTTTCAAAATGGTGTGACATTAGATGACGGCTATGAAACGAAACCGGGAGCGTTGACGATTCTCGAAAGTAGTGACGAATCAAAAGTTGAGTTAACGATTACGGAAGGGAAATTCCATCAAGTGAAACGAATGTTTGAAGCTGTCGATAAAACCGTCGTTTATTTAAAACGTCTATCGATGGGACCACTCACTTTAGATGAAGATTTACCGAAAGGGAGTTACCGAGAGTTAACAGAAGACGAAGTAACGATGCTCTATGACTATGTAGGATTAGAAAAATAAAGCAAACAATAAGGCTGTTCGCATAAGCGAAACAGCCTTTTCGTCCAAACAAACACTTAGTTAAGAGGAGTAAACGACCTCCACGTCGTCGTTCGTTGTCCACTGACCTCTGATAGGACTTTCGATCAGCTCGTTGTATGCGAGGATCGATAAGTCACGTTGAGCAGTGCGGGGTGTTACATTGAACTCTTCGACAATATGTTCCGTCGTAACGGTTCCATGTTCTTGAATGAAAAAATAAACATCTTTCACACGTCTTAACATGCGGTCGGTAGTTTGAGTCATAATCGTCACCTTCCATCGTTTAGTATCGCGAGACAAGAGGAACGAGCAACAAATGTTTGGACTATCTATATTATAACGCAAAATGACAACCTTTCGTATGAAAACAGTGTAAAATATAAGAAGGAAGGGGTGAAAATATGGCACAACTTGTCAAATTGCTCGACTACGTTTCTCGATATGAGCAAGACCTGCCTCATTATACTGCGCAATTTATCCGATTAAAGCAATACCAATGGCATCGATTAAAAATACAGTGGGAACAAGGAAACACTGTCACTCAACATCCTTTCTTTACAGATGAAGAGGAAGAAGAGGAAGAAAAACCATCTTTGTTTCAGCGGTTCATTCATAAATGGATAAAAAAAGAACCGGTTGAACGAGAAGAAGATGATAGTGAGCGACTAGATGAAGACATTCGAACATCTTTTATGCCGACAATTGGTTTTGATGTTTCAACAGAAAAGCAACTTCGTCAAAATTTTGAAAAAGATTTATACCAGTTTCAAATGAAATGGGCGAGTTCTACGTTGTTGTCTCATTCAACGATTCATCCGAAATACGAGAGAGATACGTTATTACGAGAACTCGTGCAAAAATTACCCGATAATTATTTAATTTTTTATGAGCCAATCTTACGTATTAAAAAGGCACCGGTAGAGATGAACATTTTAGTGTTGACACCTGTTGGAGGATATACGATTACATCGATTGAACATGAAGATATTGCAGCATTTATAGGAAGTAGCGATCGTTTTTGGGTGAAAAAATATCGCGATCAAGAAACGAAAGTATTAAATCCAGTGATTGACTTGAATCGTAACTTTACGTTGTTACAACAAATTTTTGCAGAGCGTTCGATCGATTACCCGATGAAAAAAGTATTACTTTCCCGAAATGGATATATTGATTATCCAGCAGCGCCTTTTGGTTTACATATTGTTGATCGTCGAACGTACCAACAATGGTTAGAGCGGATGCAACGTTCGACAGCTCCGTTTAAATCGGTACAATTCCAAGCGGCTGAACGTTTGCTTCGAATTGCTCAGACGACAGCGAGCAGTCAGTTGTTCTCGCCGGTTTTAGAAGATGAACCTGAACATAAAGATGAATAATTTTTGCAAAGCATAGAAAATGCGTTTAAACTAAGGATATACAATGTTTAAACAGAAAGAAGGGGATTGTATGGAAGTGTTTGAACGCAGCGGTTTACGCATTACTTGGCTCAATGGGGGAAATAATCACTTAGATGGAGGAGCGATGTTCGGTGTCGTTCCGAAAGCACTTTGGACGAGGAAGTATCCTGAAAGTAGGAATAATACGATTGAGTTACGGACGGATCCGTTACTCATTGAAATCGACGATCGATTAATTTTGATAGAAGCCGGAATCGGACGAGGAAAGCTTTCAGAAAAACAGAAGCGTAATTTAGGAGTAACAGAAGAGTCTCAAGTAGAAGCGTCATTAGAAGCACTCGGGTATCGACCAGAAGATATTGATACGATTTGCATGACTCATCTACATAATGATCATGCAGGAGGGTTGACGGCCGTCAATGAACGAGGAGAACTGTATTCTGTATTTCCGAATGCGACGATTTACGTTTCTGAAACGGAATGGGA
>JASKZX010000147.1 GCA_030147435.1 Savagea sp.
TCGTATAAATAGTAAACTCGCCGACTTCATCAAGTTTCCCTTCTTTTTCAATTTCTTTCACAAATAATGGGTATGTTAAATGGGTTTCAGTTAATTGAAGTGTTTCGTGAATCCATTGACGAATCCCTTTCGGACCGTAAATCGTAAGTGGTGTATCTCCTCCTAAAAAAGAGCGAGAACTTAAAAAACCTGGCAAGCCAAACAAATGATCACCATGAAGATGTGTAATAAAAACGCGATCAATTTTGCCAGGTTTAATTGACGTATACTGCAATTGATGTTGTGTCGCTTCTCCGCAATCAAACAACCAGTATCCTTCACCTTCTGCTCGTAAATTTAAGACGATTGCGGATGTATTCCGCATTTTTGTCGGCATTCCTGCCCCTGTACCTAAAAATTGTATTTCCATCGTCCTACCCTTTCTCTTTCATTGTTTCTTCTTCTGTATGAACTGAGCATAATCTTCTAACGTTAACTGTTCGAAATAATCGTCGCGATGAATGAGGTCCGAAACAGTGACCCCGAGTAACCGGAGTGGCTCTTTCGTCCAATGTTTATCAAACAGTTGAACAGCTGTTTCATAAATCGATGTTACATCATCAAGAGGTTCTTTTTTCGTTATGCTTCTAGAATAATTATCCCATTCAGCGGTACGTAAATAAAGCGTCACTGAATACCCGAGACGGCGCGACTTTTTCAACCGTTCAGAAACTTTTGTCGACAATCGATGCAAAATCGGGAGACATGCTTCTCGTGTCGTCGCATTTAAAACGAGTGTCGTTGAATTTCCTACACTCTTTCTCTCTTTCGCTCGGTCTGGGTCTACTTTGCGTGGGTCAATTCCATTTGCTCGGTCGTGAAGAATCGCACCACTTTTTCCAAACATCAATTCAATCGTATAACGGTCCATCTTTGCTAAGTCACCGATCGTTTCAATTCCTACCTCTTTCATCTTTTCATCAGTTTTCTTTCCAACGCCATGCATCTCAATGAGAGGAAGTGGCCATAAGACGTCTTCAATTTCTCTTTTTCGTAAAATCGTAATACCGAGTGGCTTTTTAAAATCAGATGCTGTTTTTGCTAAAAATTTATTCGGCGCAATCCCGATCGAACACGGTAAATGCAATGTCTGTAATAAATGTTGTTGCATCTGTTCTGCGATAGCTACTGCGGAATGAAGCCCTCCGATGTCGGTAATATCAATATATGCTTCGTCAATCGACATCGGCTCTACGAGTGGGGTAAACGTTCGCAGTTCTTTAAAGACGCGCTCTGATACTTCGCGGTATAAATCTTTTCGTGGAGGGACGACAATTAAGTGGGGAGCGAGCTTTTTCGCATCGCCCACTCGCTGCGTCGTATAAACACCGTATGCACGCGCCTCATATGAACATGTAATGATAATTCCTCGGCGTTCTTCTGGTCGACCAGCAATCGCAACAGGCTTCCCGCGAAGTTCTGGACGTAATGCTTGTTCGACCGAAGCATAAAAGCTATTCATGTCTAAATGTAAAATGACGCGAACACGCGACATAACGGTTCTCCTTTCAAATATTCATTAATGAGTCGTCGTTTCTTTCACAATTTCAACGAGAAGTTGACCGAGTGCTTCTAACTCTTCTACCGGCATTCGTTCATCAGTCGTATGGATATGTTCGTATCCAACAGCAAGCGTCACAGTAGGGACACCGAAACCGTTGAAAATGTTTCCGTCACTTCCACCGCCACTGGTCATGAGTGTCATACTGCGGCCGATTGAATCAATTGCACGGGCTGCCGTTTGAATCACTGGTGCATCTTCTGATACAGAAAATCCTGGATACATACGCTGCACATCGACTACAGCTTCTCCTCCATTTTCTTTTGCAACACGCTCAAATGTTTCTTTCATATGACGGACTTGTGCTTCCATCTTTTCTTCATTGATTGAACGCGCTTCTGCTAAAATATTCACTTCATCACAAACGATATTTGTCGCTTCTCCACCGTAAAACTTCCCGATATTAGCTGTCGTCTCTTCGTCGATACGACCGAGAGTCATTTCAGCAACTGCTTTCGCTGCTAATGTAATCGCAGAAACTCCTTGTTCTGGTGCCACTCCTGCGTGAGCAGTTTTTCCGAGTATACGGACATTGAGTTTCGTTTGGTACGGCGCTGCTGTTACGACGCCACCGACTTTACCTGTACTATCTACTGCATAACCATAGTCTGCTTGTAACAGTGATGGATCCATCGCTTTTGCTCCTTGAAGTCCACTTTCTTCTCCTGCTGTAATGACAAGCTGTACAGGGGGATGGTCAATATTTTCTTCTTGTAACACATGAATCATCTCAAATAAAGCAGCAATTCCTGCTTTATCGTCAGCTCCGAGAATCGTCGTTCCGTCCGAATAAATATACCCATCTTCTTTTAATACAGGTTGAATCCCTACTCCGGGTGTTACTGTATCCATATGGCATGTGAAGAAGATATGGTCTCCTTTTTTCGTTCCTGGTAATGTCGCAATAATATTTCCTGCACCGTGACCGCTGCGAACGGCCGAGTCATCCTCGATCACTTCTAATCCGAGCGCTTTTAATTCTTTTAATAAATAATCCGCAATTGCTCGTTCGTTTTTCGTTTCTGAATCGATTCGTACGAGTTCAAAAAAACGTTCAATGATTCGTTCGTTTGTCATTAGTATCCCTAGCTTTCTTATTTGTCAATTTTTTGTTTTCTGCTAAAATAGATTGTACGATATAACTTATGAAGGGGTTTGTCCAATGAGTAATAAAAAGACGCAAAAAATCATCGTTTGGTCTATGATTATTATTATGTTAGCTTCTACTGTTTTATTCGGTATGAGTGCATTTTTCTAAACAGACAAAAAACAGTCCTGCAAATTGCGGGACTGTTTTTTTATTAGCAATGCTCGTCAAAATATGCTTGAAGCTTTGCAACTACTTGTGAAGGAACGAATCCTTCAATTTCTTCACGTCGTACTTCTGCTACGACTTCTCCGTCTTTTAACAATGTAAATGACGGGGATGAAGGAATGTGTGCCGCTCCAAAAATTTCACGTGCACGCGCTGTTGCTTCTTTATCTTGACCGGCAAAAACAGTCA
>JASKZX010000148.1 GCA_030147435.1 Savagea sp.
GCGAATATTGAAGAAGTTGTCGCTACTTATTTCGCTGACTGTGAAGAAGTCGTCGTTATCGCGAACTTGCCTTATTATGTAACGACACCGATCATCATGTCATTTATTGAAGCAGAGGCGCCGATCGATCGCATCGTCATGATGATGCAAAAAGAAGTAGCAGAACGAATGACCGCTGAGCCAAGCACAAAAGCTTATGGTTCATTATCAGTAGCTGTACAATATGAAATGGAAGCGTCGATTGCGATGATCGTCCCGCCGACGGTATTTATTCCAAAGCCGAATGTTGATTCAGCTGTGTTAAAACTCGTTCGGAAATCAGAACGTCCTGCAGAAGTCCTCGATCGTGCCTTTTTCTTTAAAGTCGTTCGAGGTTCATTCGTGCAACGAAGAAAGACGCTCGCAAACAATTTACAAACGTCTTTACCAAATGGCAAAGAGAAAAAAGCACTCATTCGAGAGTGTTGTGAAAAAGCTTCTGTTGACCCATCTAGACGAGGAGAGTCGCTTTCTATTGAAGAGTTTGCTAACCTCTCAAACGCTTTGTATCCTCATTTTAAAGACGATTCAAAAAATGAGTGAAAAAGGGTTGACAACACCCTGTAATTATTGTTAAAATATCCGATTTGACATATCGCTTGAATTGTCGTAGAATGGTAGTAAGTGAGGTGTAAGCGATATGCCAAAAACATTAGCGGACATTAAAAAGTCTTTAGATGCCCACTTAGGGAAACGTTTGCACTTAAAAGCGAACGGTGGTCGTAAAAAGACAATTGAGCGTGAAGGAATTTTATCAGACACGTATCGAGCAGTTTTCGTTGTTGAACTCGACCAAGATGAGCATGCCTTTGAGCGTGTATCTTATAGCTACGCAGATGTATTAACAGAAGCAGTAGAAATTACGATTTTAGATGGAGATAGTGAAGAAGCATTTACTATTAATGAATAAGACGTCCTTATAAGAGGAACCTATACCGTTAAGTGAGTACTTAACGGATTTCTATTTCTTTCGGCCGAAAGAAATAGAGTAGGTTTCATGGACGACAGTTGAATAATGAGATAGAGACGCCTTTGCAACTATTCAAGAAATAGATGCGAGGTGTTTTTTCTATGGAAACAACGCACGCATCCCTTAAAGTTATGATAAAATAGAAAGAAGGAATAAGGAACGAGGGGGTACGCGTATGTTATATGAAAAAGCTTCGGCTAAAATCAATTTAACTTTAGATGTTTTAAGGCGTAGAGAAGATGGTTATCATGAGGTAGAAATGGTGATGACGACTGTCGATTTATCCGATCGTTTATCGTTTAGCAAAACGACTGATGGAAAAATTACGATTCGTTCATCGGCCCATTTCGTTCCTGAAGACCAGCGCAACTTAGCTTATCAAGCAGCTGCACTATTGCAAGAGAGGTATAATGTGTCAAAAGGAGTATCGATACATATCGATAAAAAGATACCTGTAGCAGCCGGTCTGGCAGGAGGAAGTGCAGATGCAGCTGCGACACTTCGAGGGTTAAACCGATTATGGAATTTACATTTATCTTTAGATGAATTAGCAAGTATAGCGACAGAAATTGGTTCGGATGTCGCTTTTTGTGTGTATGGAGGAACTGCCGTTGCGACAGGTCGTGGAGAAAAAGTGCGACCAATTCCAGCCCCTCCGAACTGTTGGGTCGTTTTAGCAAAGCCGAATTTATCGGTGTCGACCGGTTCGATTTATACGCGACTTTCGCCTGAGCAGATGGGATATCGCTCGACCGATCAAATGGTAGCAGCAATTCAAGAACAAAATTACGAAGAGATTTGTCGCACGACGTCAAATACGTTAGAATCAGTAACGTTGAACCTTCATCCGGAAGTACGTCAATTGAAAGAAAAAATGGAAGATTTCGGTGTAGATGTTGCACGGATGAGTGGTTCCGGTCCTACAGTATACGGACTTGTGAAAAATGAGTTTCAAGCGCAACGAATTTACAATGCGCTGAAAGGTTTTTGTGAAGAAGTTTATGCGGTTCGCCTCGATGGAGAACGAACGTATTCTAGTTGATAAAAAATAAACGTATGTGATAATGTACGGATGAACATACGGTGTAGGAGATGGTCTTTTGAAGTGGAAGCGAAGTGAACGACTTGTCGATATGACGAGACATTTATTAGAACATCCACATACTTTGATTCCGCTGACATATTTCTCGGAACGATATAACGCAGCAAAGTCTTCCATTAGTGAAGACTTATCCATCGTGAACGAGACATTAGAAACAGTCGGTGAAGGATATTTAGTAACAGTCTCTGGAGCATCAGGAGGCGTCCGCTATATTCCTGATGTAAAAGATGAAGATGTTGAGCAATTAGTCGAACATTTAATAGAAGAGTTAGGACGTACAGATCGATTACTTCCAGGGGGATATTTATTTTTAACAGACCTTTTAGGACGTCCCCGTCTGATCGATCGTATCGGGAAAGTATTTGCATCTTTCTATAAAGATACAGAGATCGACGTCATCATGACCGTCGCGACGAAAGGAGTTCCGATCGCTCAAGCGATTGCGAAACATTTAAATGTTCCTGTCGTCGTTGCACGTCGCGATAGTAAGGTGACGGAAGGCTCAACAGTAAGTATTAACTATGTATCCGGTTCTACACGACGGATTCAAACGATGGTATTATCGAAACGAAGTATGGAAAGCGGTCAACGGGTATTACTCACGGATGACTTTATGAAAGCCGGCGGAACGATGGTCGGTATGAAAAACTTATTAGAAGAATTTGAGTGCGAGTTAGCAGGTATCGCGGTTTTAGTTGAAGCAGAACATGCGGAAAAAGCACTCGTCGATGACTATATTTCTCTCGTTCAGCTCTGTGAAGTTGACGAACAGAATGGTACAATAAAGTTACAAGAGGGAAATTACAATCAGAGGGGGATTGTTGAATGAAAACGATCGAAACAAAAGGGGCACCAGAAGCAATTGGTCCGTATACGCAAGGGAAAATAGTGGCTCCTTACGTATTTACATCGGGACAAATTGCACTTACTCCGGAAGGGGAATTTCTCGGAGGAACGATTGAAGAACAGACAGAACGTGTTCTTGCAAACATTCGCGCAATTGTTGAAGCAGCAGGAAGTTCATTAGATCAAGTCATTAAAACGACTGTTTACTTGAACGACATTTCAGAGTTTGAAGCGATGAATGCAGTTTATGAAAAAGCATTCGGCAATCATGCACCTGCTCGCACGACAGTTGAAGTTTCAAAATTACCGAAAAACGCGAAAGTGGAAATTGAGGCAGTTGCTCAACTTCCATCTTAACAAATAAAGCCCACTTCTTTTACCGATGGAGTGGGCTCTTTTTTTGGAGTAGGGAAAGAAAAGATAATAATATTAAGATACTTTCGAAGAAAAGTCAAGAAGAGAAGTTGAAAAAAGTTTTAACTTCCGCTATAGTCAATAATGAAATTATAATGGAGGCGTAGAGATGCCGAATACATATGCAGTCATTCTCGCAGCTGGTCAAGGGACGAGAATGAAGTCTAAATTGTATAAAGTGTTGCACCCCGTTTGTGGGAAGCCAATGGTCGAGCATGTCGTCGATGAAGTAGCAAAAGTAGGCGCTGATCGAATCGTAACGATCGTCGGTCACGGTGCAGAAGCTGTTTCAGAAACACTCGGAGAAAAGAGCGAATATGCACTTCAAGAAGAACAACTTGGAACAGCGCATGCTGTAGAACAAGCAGAAGAAGTGCTAGGCGGTCTTGAAGGAACGACGCTCGTAATTTGTGGAGATACACCACTCATTCAAGCAGAGACGATGCAAGCTCTTTTAGATCACCATAAAGAAATGAATGCAAAAGCGACAATCCTTACTGCACATGCAGAAGATCCAACAGGATATGGTCGTATCATTCGTGACGAAAATGGTG
>JASKZX010000160.1 GCA_030147435.1 Savagea sp.
GAATCGATTCTTGTATTATGGGAGGCTTCGATCAACGAGCATATCAAGAGATGTTCTCTATCGATGAGCGATATGAACCTGTCGTTCTCATTGCACTCGGTAAACGCCGAGAAGAACCACACCCGACGACACGTTTTCCTGTAAAAGACCTTCTTTTATGATCGAATGAGCGGAAACCTTGCTTTTTCTTCATACCCATACGAGTATAGAAGTAAAAGGAGGAGTTATCGTGAGCGAAACGAAGAAGACAGAAACTGTTGAAGCGACTCGTCATGAACAAATTACGACAAAAGACGGTCGGACATTAGATGTTTATTATTGCAATAACTGCGGATATCCTCATTATGGGTTTGAACCACTCAGTTGTTCAAAGTGCGAAAGTGACGCACCGAGTTGTGAATGTTGGTCACCGCCTCCATATTGATTGTAATAAAGTTGCAAACGAAATCATTTCGTTTGCAACTTTTTTCTATGTCCATGTTCTTTGAGTAGCCATTGAAAGAGGCTTTCGTTAATGGTATAATGTTGAGCATTATACATAAAGAGAGGGTTTATTCTAGTGGAAGCATTGCGAAAAAAGATTGAACAAGAAGGCGAAGTATTAAGTGAGACGGTATTGAAAGTTGATTCATTTTTAAATCACCAAATTGATCCGAAATTAATGGTAGAAATTGGAAATGAATTTGCTCGTCGATTCAAAGATGAAGGCATTACAAAAGTTGTAACGATTGAATCTTCAGGAATTGCACCGGCAGTGATGACAGCATTAAAATTAAATGTTCCTGTCGTTTTTGCGCGTAAACGTAAATCGCTCACATTAAGTGATGATTTATACGAAGCGGAAGTATATTCTTTCACTAAAAAAGTGTCGAACCATATCGTCGTATCTGGTAATTTCGTAACAGAAGAGGATCACGTATTATTAATCGATGACTTTTTAGCAAATGGCCAAGCGATGAAAGGATTAATGACGATTGTCCAAAAAGCAGGAGCAAGTCTCGGTGGTATCGGGATCGTCATTGAAAAAGGATTCCAACGTGGTGGTGCAGATTTACGCGAACAAGGTTATCGTGTCGAATCGTTAGCAATTGTTGATCGCTTATCACCGGGTGAACCAATCGAGTTTCGTAAGTAATCATACAGGAAAAAAGAGCTGAGAAATTTTTCTCGGCTCTTTCAATATGTAGGGGTGGAAAACTGATGACGAAAGAAGAGAAACCTTTAGTAAAATTAACGACGAAAGAACGTTTTTTAGAAGTGTTACAATTCTTTTTTACGGAAACGAATGAAAAGACGGGAAAAACATTACAAGAAGTTGTCGATCATTTTTATTGGAATTTAAATGCGGAAGTGAAAAAAGAAACGATTCGCTCAGATATTGAAACGTTGAAAAGTTCAGAAGAGTTCCCGGTCCATGAGATGGATGGTTATGAAGAAGGAATGGAAAAGCGCTATTATTATGCGGGACGTTTACTAAATGTGCAGCAATTACGTGTACTCATCGACGCAGTAATGACTTCACCAGTGATTCCTAAAGATGAACGTTTAATTTTAATGAAAGAAATTCGTCGCTGGACGACAAAAGATGAAGGCGAGTTATTAAAAAATAACGTATGGGTTCCTGAACGTCCGACAAAAGGTCATGCAACGTTTTCAGAAGATGTTGCAAAAATACATACTGCGATTATTCAACGTCACCCGATTCAGTTTTATTACGGAAGTTATGAGTTTGATAGTCGTGGAAAAGTCGTCTTTCTTTTAAGAGAGCGTACGTCGGTACCTGAACCACGAGTGTATGAAATGGAACCGTATGAACTGTATTGGCATAGTGGAAGGTATTATGTCACAGGAATACAACGAGACGGCAACTTTCGTCATTACCGGTTGGATCGGATCGTTGATTTATCTGTGTGTGATGATCAAACGTTTTATCGCAACGAACATTATGAAAAAAAGATCCGAACAGTGTTAGAACGAACGTTTAATATGTATAGCGGTGTCGTAATGACAGTAGAATTAAAAGTTGATCAACGTTTATTAAACGTTTTCGTCGACAAGTTCGGAACAGAAGAACCGATCTATAAGCATGATGAAGAAGAAGGCATTTTTTATTTTAAACATCGTGTATTATCTAGTGACGGATTACTCATTTGGTTACTCGGTTTAGGAAGTCAAGTAAAAGCGATTCATCCGCCTTCATTAGTCGATGCGATGAAAAAAGAGATTATGAAGATGCATACCTTATACGAGTGATTTTGCACGAACATATACGCATGTGGTAATATGGGGGAGTGGAATTTAATAAAGGAAGTGGAAAGATGTCAGTAAAAAGAAATGATCCGTGTCCATGTGGCAGCGGAAAAAAATATAAAAAGTGTTGTATGAATAAAGAAGTTCTTTCTGTCGACGAACTCGTTGCAGATGAACTGGATCGTACAATTGAACGATTTTTCGGTAATTATCCCCCACGTAATGAAATGCATCTATTGCAAGCTCGTTTCCTCGATTGGAAAGAAGCAGTCGGCGAACATTATGCCGATCAAATGATTATGGCGCTTATTTTTGAGGAATATGCGTTACAACATCGAGAAACAGTATGGAAACAATATATCGAAAAACAAATTGAAGAACATATGCGTCCGAAAACGAAAGAGGCGTTACGGACGTGGTTCCAACCGAAAGCGACAATTGCAACAACTGAATCAGTAGACGGATATGAATTAGTTGCAACAGACGATTTAACAGGAGAAACGTTTACACTTCTTCGTCCGTCTGATCGTCCAATTGCAGAAAATATGCGCTTTTTCACTGTGTTGTTACCGAGCGGTACGAATGAAGGAGCGATGATTTCTTTATCGACATTGCTTTTCATCCCTGTTGCTTTTAACGAGACATTAGATGAATTTGTTGCCAATGTGAAAAAAGAAGGAAATGTGCAGCAAGCATTCGCTAACCAATTTATTGATCTATGGAAAATGCTCGGGGAAGCAGGATTTTACGGTGGAGAGTGGAGCGAGTTTGAAAAAAGTATCTTAGAAGAAGTGACTGTTTTCTTACATGAAAGAGGTCGCTTTAACGAAGAATTAATGCGTGTCTTAGAAGATTACTTAGTCGCTTATCAACCATCTGCACGTAAAAGTGCGACGATCGCAGCGGGAGCGATTCGCTTCGGTCAAGAGCAAGGATACTTTGAGCCGATCGATATGACGTGGAAAGAGTTAGGCGAACACTTCGATGTTTCACCGTCAACTCTTCACCGTTATGCGAAAGAAATGCAAGCGTATGAAGCTTCATTAAAAAATTAATACGAGCGTCAAGCGCTTATCACAAAAGTCTAAAATCATTTACTTCATGTAAGTGATTTTAGACTTTTATTCGTTTATCCGAAAAAAGAAAGAGAAATCTCCTCTTTATGTAAGGAAGAAGAAAAGGTGCAACTCTTTCAGAAAGTCGGTATAATAAACGAGAAGAAAGGAAGGCCGATATGAAACGAACAATAAGCATTTTCGCTTTAATCGCCTCGCTTTTTTTATTAAGCGGGTGCACATTTACTTTAAATGAGGATCCTCTTCGTACAGAAGTCGCTTTAGATACAGCTGAAGTAGGCGCACATATCGATGGTGTGACGCTTGGGCGTGTAGAAGAGTATCACTTCGGTCAAGAAGTCGTTAATCGAATAGAAACACCGATACGAGGCCGTGTGAGTATACCGAGTGGAGAAGGGCCTTATCCGATCGTTTTCCTCGTTCACGGCGTCCATCCAGAGACGGTTGAGCCGAAACGTTACGATACAGGGTTCGATCACGTCGTCCGACATTTAGCAGGGCGCGACATTATTGCAGTTTCAATCGATGCAGAACATATCGCACACGATGAAAAGACTTATAATGAACGGTTGACAAATTTACTCCGCATTCACCTTAATAAGTGGGAGCAAGTCAACAAAGGAAATCATCGCGCGCCAGTTGCGATGAAAGGAAAAGCAGATTTTAATAAAATCGGTTTGCTCGGATATTCTGAAGGAGGGGTAGCAGTTATCGCAGCCGCTCAAACATTGAAAGAAGAAGGATATGCGATCGAATCTTTACTCGCAGTCGCTCCGAAAATGGACGAGCCTCTTATGAACTGGCCGGAAGTAGATATTAGCTTTTTAGTTCCTGAGTACGATTACATCGCCCCGGACTATGACGGGGTGTTAATGTATGATTTCATTCCTAATGAGTATAAACGGCTAAAGGTCGTTACTTTTTTACATCGAGCGAATCATACATTTTTTAACCGAGCGATGACGACAAACGATGTCGCTCAACATGGAACGAATTATGAAATCAAACATCAATTGAAGCGGGAAGAACAAGAAGAATTTTTACGTCAATACGCTTCTGATTATTTCTCGGGTACATTGAACCGAACAGAGACGTCTCTTATGCGTATTTTAGAGACGAATGTACAGCCGAATTTAATGTATTGGCAAGATATTACGTTGCGTGCGCAATTGCCGAAATCCCAATCGATATTACCGAAAAAATCGACAACAGAAGTAGAAAAAATGCAAGAGCGTGCAGAAGCAGTTGTTGTAGATGTTCGTCGAGATGCGTTTGATCCGAAAAAAGATGAAGTCATTCTCGATACGGTAACGACAGAGAC
>JASKZX010000140.1 GCA_030147435.1 Savagea sp.
GATATGCGTCGCATGATGAAACGATTAATTGGTGCAACACCGAATAAGCCGAGTTTTTATCGTTCACGCTACTTTTTAACAGATGCATTACAAACGAATGCTCGATTTTTATTTATTCACGGAGAACAAGATCGCCACGTTTCTTTGAAGCAGGCAGAACAAGCGGCTCTTTTTTTAGAAGCGCATCGTAAAAAAGTAGATCGACTCTATTTTCCGAATGAAACTCATGCTTTTTCTCCACAAATGAATCGTTTGATCGTTCATTATTTAACAGAAGTGTATTTTTCAAGAAATAGTAGCAATTAGAAAAAGCGTACTCGCAAATGCAAGTACGCTCTTCATCATGATTAGCTTTTTATTATTTAACTTTTGGTGCACCTTCGTTAGCGATATCTTCTGAAACATCACCGAAACGTTTGAAGTTTTCGTGGAAGAGGTTAGCTAACATTTTAGCTTGTTTATCGTATGCATCTTTATCTTCCCAAACGTTACGTGGGTTGAGCATTTCTGAAGGAACACCTTCGATTGCTGTTGGCATATGAAGACCGAAAATTGGGTCTTGAACTGTTTCAACATCATTTAATTTACCTGCAATTGCTGCGCGAACCATTGCACGTGTGTATGGTAAGTTAATACGCTCACCTACACCATAACCTCCACCTGTCCATCCAGTGTTTACGAGGAATACTTGTGCATCGTGCTCATCGATTTTTTCACCGAGCATTTCAGCATATACTGTCGGGTGAAGTGGTAAGAATGGTTCACCGAAGCATGATGAGAATGTTGCTTCAGGCTCTGTAACACCGCGTTCTGTACCAGCGAGTTTAGAAGTAAATCCGCTTAAGAAGTGGTACATTGCTTGTTCTTTCGTTAATTTTGAAATTGGTGGTAATACTCCGAATGCATCTGCTGTTAAGAAGATGATCGTTTTCGGGTGACCTGCCATTGAAGGAACGACGATATTTTCAATATGGTCGATCGGGTAAGCAACACGAGTATTCTCTGTATATTTGTTATCATCGTAGTCTGCTTCACGTGAATTTTCATCAATTACAACGTTTTCTAAAACAGAACCGAAACGGATGGCATTGTAAATTTCAGGCTCTTTTTCTTCTGTTAAATTGATACATTTTGCGTAACATCCACCTTCGATGTTGAACACGCCTTTGTCTGACCATCCGTGCTCATCATCACCGATTAAGCGACGGTCTGCATCTGCTGAAAGTGTCGTTTTACCTGTTCCTGAAAGGCCGAAGAATAATGCTGAATCTCCTTCTTCACCAACGTTTGCTGAACAGTGCATTGGAAGAATACCTTTTTGTGGAAGTAAGTAGTTCATAACAGAGAAAATCGATTTTTTCATTTCTCCACCGTATTCTGTTCCACCGATAAGTACTGTACGACGTTCGAATGAAATAAGAACGAACGCTTCAGAGTTTGTTCCATCTACTTCAGGGTCTGCTTCGAAACCAGGAGCAGCAATTACTGTAAATTGTGCTTCATGTTCTTTTAACTCTTCTTCTGTTGGACGAACGAATAATTGGTGTACGAAAAGGTTTTGCCAAGCAAATTCGTTTACTACTTGAATTGGAAGACGTGCATCGACATCTGCTCCAGCGAATCCTTTAAATACGTAAACATCTTCTTTTTCTGCTAAGTAGTCTGTCACTTTTTTGTAAAGTGCATCGAATACTTCAGGAGAAATTGGTTTGTTCACTGTTCCCCAGCTAATGTCGTTTTTCGTTTCGTCTTCTTCGACGATGAAACGATCATGTGGTGAACGTCCTGTGTATTGTCCCGTTGTCGTAACGATAGCGCCTGTTGACGTAATGTCAGCTTCCTCTTTTTGTAATGCTTGTTCCACGAGGAATGGCACTGAAGGTTGCACAATGATATTGTCTCCAGAGAGAAGTTTCTCAAGTTCAGTATTTTTCTTTGCTGTAATCATGATAGTTTGTACCTTCCTTTTATATATAGTACCAACAAAAAATGTTGGGTGATAACACATTTCGTAAATAGTATAACACATTAGAAATAATATGCTATATGTAACGCATGAAAGATTTTTTTCTGGCGAGAAGTTTGACAATTTCGTAACGTTTTCGTAATATGTATTCTGAATGATACTCTTATCCTGAGTGGCGGAGGGACAGGCCCGTTGATGCCCAGCAACCTGCAAATATTGCGAAGGTGCCAAACCTGCAGCAAGGTGACACTTCCTTGGACGATAAGAGTGAGGGTGTTTGAGCGGATAAGACAAGCCTTCTCTCAAAGTGATAAGTGAGAGAAGGCTTTTTTGTTTTTTACTGCGAAAAGTACGACGTTATAGATAACGAAGAACTTTACACAGGACGTAGGAGTATCTTATTCAAAATGAGTAAAGTTTAATGAGGAGGATAAAAGGAATGACAAAGCGCCGACTGTTTACTTCAGAATCAGTCACAGAGGGTCATCCAGATAAAATGTGTGACCAAATTTCAGATGCAATTTTAGATGAAATTTTAAAAGAAGATCCCGATGCGCGAGTAGCATGCGAAACGACGATTACGACAGGACTCGTACTTGTAGCAGGGGAAATTACGACATCAACATATGTAGATATTCCAAAAGTTGTTCGTGATACGGTACGCGAAATCGGTTATACACGTGCAAAATATGG
>JASKZX010000174.1 GCA_030147435.1 Savagea sp.
GATGCTTCGACGCTTTCTTTCTTCTTTGGACAAATCGCTAAATGAGCTTCTTTATGTATACTCACAACTTCTTCAGGAGCGACTTCTTTTTCAATAAATCGACGACTAAATTGTTGAGCATAGTAAAGAGCTTTTTCATTTTTTTGTTGTAAATATTGCTCGAGCAACTCTGTATATTGCTGTTGTAATCGTTTCATCTTTGCTCGCTCCTTTGTTATTTATCGTAACCATTTTGTTGCATAAATCGTTGTTCCTTTACCTACTTCTGTATCTACTTTAAAATCATCGACGAGTCGTCGCACGCCGGGCATTCCAGCACCTAATCCCCCTGATGTCGTAAAACCATCTTCCATGACACGACGCAAATTAGGTATTCCAGGTCCTTGGTCTCTTGCGATAATACGTATACCGCGTTGACTTCCTTCTTCTAGTTGAACGATTTCAATTTCCCCTGCACCTGCATATAAATAAATATTCCTCGCTAATTCACTAATTGCTGTCGTAATTCGTGCTTGATCAACTGTTCGAAAGCCTATTTCCTTTGCGACTTCACGTCCTAATTGACGAGCAGCGACGACATCCCACTCTGTATATATTTCTACAGACGACCGCTTTGTCATCCTTAATCCTCCAATTCTTTATGAAGTTTCTCTAGACCTCGTTCTAAGTCTAGTGCTGTCAATACATTTTCCATGCGAATTCCTAACTCAATCAATGTTATCGCTACAGCTGGTTGAATACCTGTTAAAACGACTTTCGCCCCCATAAGTTCAGACATTTGAATGACATCCCCTAAAACTTTAGCAATGAAAGAGTCAATGAAGTCGATCGCTGTTAAATCGATCAATACTCCTGTCGCTGAAGTGCTATGCAACTTATTCATCAAATCTTCTTGAACTTGTAAAGCTGAACGATCATCCAATTCCCACTGAATAGATACTATTAATGTATCGTAAAGCTTTAAAATAGGAATACGCATACTCATTCTTTATTAACCTCCACAATTTTTCGATTCGTTAAACGTAAAGCTTCTTGTACTCCTCGTTCTAATGTGCTTGTCGTTGAAAAGTTCGTTAAATCAATTCCTAATGTCACAATCGTTTGAGCAATTTCTGGTCGAATGCCGACGAGTAAACATTTTGCTCCGACGAGACGTACTGCTTCTGCAGCTTGAATTAAATGGTGAGCAACCATCGTATCGACGATCGGTACTCCTGTAATATCGAGTAAAACAACTTCTGCACGTTGTTCAACGACACCTTCTAATAAATTTTCGATAATTAATTTTGCACGTTCTGTATCTACCGTTCCGACAAGTGGCATAATCGATACACGATCAAATACAGGAATTAATGACGCAGACAATTCTTGTAATGCTACGCGTTGTAAACGTACAGTGCGTTCCCACTCTTCCGTATAAGAATGAATAATACTTTTTCTTAAAGGTTCGACCCAACTTAAATACATCTCGATATACACACGCAAATTATCTTGTCTTAACACGTCTTTTTCTTCTAATATATCGAATGAAGCTGCTGAAAATGTTTCAATCGCTACGTTTACACAGTCCATTGACCAACCTAATTGAATAATTTTCTCTGCAAATTCTGCTGATTTTTCAGAATCTACATCAACTTCATTTGAAAAACTCGCTGTCATTAAGTCTGTGAAGCGACGGCTCGTTTGCTCAATTAAATTTTGAGGCACTTGTGGATCGAAACATCGTGTCTCTTTCGCATCCATCATTTCGATCCAACGATTTCTAACCTCTTCCTTATGCTCATGCAACCCAACAATTAACTCTCTCACAACTTTTTCTTCCAACAAAATATCCTCCTTTAGTCTTCTCATTCATTGTAACGGAATTTCCTCCATTGTTCACGTTTCATCGGATGTTTTGTGAATTAAAGGAATTTTTCCTCTTTATACCACATATAAATACAAAAAACGTCCTTGACTTTAAAAAGCCAAGGACGTTACCGATATGTATAGATAAAGTTAAAACTTGACGATGCCTAAACTTACTTCTAAACCTTGATCGACTTCGTGCATCAATGCATCATCTAACTGAGTGATTTTATCTGTCAGTCGTGATTTATCAATCGTACGGATTTGTTCGAGCAAGATAACTGAATCTCGCTCGAATCCATACTTTTCTGCATCGATCTCAACATGTGTCGGTAATTTCGCTTTGTTAATTTGCGCTGTAATTGCAGCAACGATAACAGTGGGGCTAAACCGGTTACCTATATCATTTTGAATGATAAGTACTGGACGCGTTCCACCTTGTTCCGATCCTACAACTGGTGACAAATCAGCGAAAAACACATCTCCACGTTTAATTACCATTATTTTCACCCTCCGAGACCGAGGCGTTCAACAATAAAATGGGCTTCTATCTCTAAATGCTGGCATTCCGTTGAAATCGCTAAGTTTAAAGGAGACATTTCTTCATAACCACGCCTCCACTCGTCTAAAGAGTAAGAAGGATAATCTTCTTTCTTCTTCACTAAGCGGCGAACTTCAACATATGCGATATCATTTTCTTCATCATATTGAACGACTCGATGTTCATTTTCGTTCAACATTGCTTTAGGGATTTTTACACAGCGAACAATATGTTTGCCATTTTGAGATTGTCGTTTAGGCAACGCAAGCACCTCCGAAAACCGTATCAAAAAATATAATCTTCTCCAGTGTACCACCTTATGGAAATTAAGAGAAGACTAATCTTTTTCCACTCTAGATGCTCGCCTTGAAATTCTGTCACTTAACGACGTTAATACTTCGTATGGTATCGTTTTTAGTCTCTTAGACCATTCCTCAACTTTAATCTCATCCTGTCCATCTTTTCCGATAAATGTGACAGTTTCCCCTATTGGATATGCTTTTGGTAAACGAATCATACATTGATCCATACAAATCGTTCCAATAATCGGTGCGCGTTGCCCATCGATCAACACTTCTTGACCAGTGAGATTTCGCGATAACCCATCTGCATAACCTATTGGCAATGTTCCAATCCATTCTTCTTTCTCTGTTACATACCGACTTCCATAACTGATCGGTGTGCCTGCGGGTACTTTTTTTACAAAGCTTAATGCACTTTGTAAAGTAAGCGCCGGCTTCCAAGGAAAATCACTCATCTCTTTTACTTCTTCAGATGGAGCGATTCCATATAAACTAATACCGAAACGTACGGCATCAAAATATGTAGACTCATATAAAATACTTGCAGCAGAATTTGCCGCATGAACAACTTTTGGACGTTTCTTCAGTCCTTGTACTATTTGACGAAAGAAAGCAAGTTGATGTTTCGTCATTTCACTTTTTTCGTCTGCTCTTGCAAAATGTGTAAATATACCTTCAACTTCAATATTATATTTCATTGCTTCTCGTTCAATCATTTGCGCTTCTTCTAACGTGCGTACTCCTATTCTTCCCATGCCACTATCGACTTTGATATGTATGTACAGCGCAGGCCCTGTCGATTGAACATAAGGAAGTAATTCTCGTAAAGCATCAAATGACGGCACAGTCAGTCGAATATGGTGTGCTTGTGCATAAGAAGCAAATGATGCAACACTCGGCCCTAATATTATTATCGGTTCATTTTTGAAATGTTTGCGTAATTTGATCGCTTCTTCTGGAATTGCTACTGCTAAAG
>JASKZX010000178.1 GCA_030147435.1 Savagea sp.
GATAAAAAAGAAGTATGTACGCAGCTTTTTTTGTCGCTCGTCATTTGGGGATTTTACCCACTCAAAGGGATTGTGCTTGCGGTGTTGTTTGATGTTCCATTAACAGTTTATCAACTCGTCATCGTTATGATGATCAGTTATATCGTTGCTCAATTACCGCTTACACCAGGAGGAATAGGGACATTTGAAGCGAGTTTAATCACTCTTTTTGTAATGTACGACGTACCGCATGACATCGCACTCGTTTATACGATTTTCTTTCGCTTTATGACCCATTGGTTCATCGTCGTTGTTAGTATTCCTTTTTTATTCGGAAAAACGAATCGTACACTTTATCGATCGATTCAACAGTCAATTATGAAAGGAAGGAGGAGGAAGTATGGAAATGCCTCCAATGATGAAAGAAAGGACATCTCATGTGAAAACATTTATAAGGGAACAAGCCGCTAACTTTTTAACGATTAGTAATTTAAGTGCCGGTTTCTTCGCACTCGTCTTAGCGATTGAAGGAAAAGTGCAAGCTGCTATTTTTTTCATTTTACTCGCTAGCTGTTTTGATTTTTTTGATGGAGCTTTAGCCCGCTTTTTACATACGACGAGTATTTTTGGGAAAACATTAGATTCGTTAAGTGATATTGTCTCGTTCGGTATTAGTCCGCTCATTCTTTTATATCAGTTGTATGCTTCAGAAACGTCCATTTTCTTTTTGAGCGCACTTCTTTTTTATTTATTAGCAAGTGCTATCCGATTGGCGCGCTTTCAAGAACAACAGACTGCTCATTTTGTAGGGTTACCGATTACCGCTGCGAGTGTGATTCTCACTTTAGGAATTATTAGTACTTTGTCGATGACGTGGTCGGTTCACTTTTTCACCGTTCTCTTACTACTTTTATCGAGTATGATGCTTAGCGCATATGAATGGTCTGTTCGAAGGATTATGAATAAATATACATTTATAGATTATTCAGAAAATAAAAAAGAGTAACGTTTTACACTGAAATCAAACGTTTCAGGCAATAAAAGGAATGTCTCATCCGTAATGAATAAAAATTCAAAAACAGTTGACATCTTCTTTGAAAAAGTTTACGATTTAACTACGTTTGTTTTCGATCGACCTCCCTTCGTTTTAGAAGGGAGGCGGTTTTTTTATTTCAAAGGAGGTAGGAGAATGGGATCGAGTGAAGCGAAAGCGTGTAACCGCAAACAATTTATGTGGGGAGTGCGGGATTGCTTGCCGACAGTTTTAGGTTATTTAAGCGTCGGTTTCGCAGCAGGAGTTGTCGAATATACAGCAGGGATGAGTATGTTAGAGATCTTTCTCGTCTCCTTATTAATGTATGCGGGCGCTGGACAGTTTGTTGCAGCAGGAATGATTATTGCGGGTGCTCCGCCACTGACGATTATTTTAACAGTCTTTATTATTAATATGCGCCACTTCCTATTAAGTGCGGTACTTGCGCCAGCTTTTAAAAAGCAATCATTTTGGCAAAACTTAGGGACAGGCTTTTTAATAACAGATGAAACGTTTGGCGTTGCTGCTAACCAAATGGCACGAAATAATGGACAAATCAATTATTATTGGATGCAAGGATTAAATATTACCGCTTATTTAAACTGGATTTTAGCGAATATGCTCGGAGGATATTTCGGTCAATGGATTTCAAACCCAGCAGATTTCGGTCTTGATTTTGCATTAGCAGCGATGTTTATCGGACTTCTTGTCTTACAAATTTCAAGTCAAGCGAACTTACGAGTCGACCTCGTCGTAATTGCAAGTTCTGTGTTATTTACAATCGTTGTCAGCCCTTACGTAGCAACGGGTATTAATGTTATGATCGGAGCAAGTCTTGCAGCAGTAATTGGAATGGTGGTGGAGAAATGGAACTTAACTCGACAATCCTCTTAATTATTATCGGAAGTATGATCGTAACGGCATTACCGAGAATTTTGCCGATTACTGTACTGAGTCAAGTAGAGCTTCCTTCGTGGTTTATGAATTGGTTGAAATACATACCTGTTGCAATTTTGACAGCAATTGTCGTTCAAGAACTCGTACCACTTGAAGCAGGAGAAACGTGGAACCCGAAACATTTAATTGCAGCAGTCGTATCATTTATTATCGGATTTGCGACGAAGAGTTTATTATGGACTGTAGTAGCAGGAATAGGGACTGTCGTTTTTTTAAACTTCATATGGTAAATGAAAGTGCTTAAGGAATAACCTCCTTAAGCATTTTTTAATAGTGAGCGGTTTGAAATTTTAAAAATCATGGAACTCTGGAAGTTCGAACATCTTCTATGATAGAATGAAAGATGAAAATATCACTTTCACGCAAAGAAAACAAAATAATGACAATATTATTCGTTAGCAATGAGGAGATGATGATTTGAAACAGAAACTTATATTGATGGCAATCATATTAAGTTTAGTTCTTTCTCCAGTGACGACAAAAGCAGCTTCTTATGAAGAGTTGCGTGATAAAAAAGTTCAATACGATGAAGAAAAGCAAGAGTTGTTACAACGTCAAAAAGAAATACGTATCGAGCTGGAAGAAAAGAAACGTTCAACAAAAGAGTTAATGAGTGAGATTGAACGATTAGAGAAAGAACGAAAGGCATTAGAACAAGAGTTAGAGGAAGCGGAACATTTATACATAACAGTATTAGACGATATCGAACGATTAACAGAGTCGATCAATAAAGAAAATGAATCGATCGATGCACGTGACGAAGTGATTCGAGATCGAATGTTAGCTTTACAAGCAAGACCTTTGCAGACGAGTTGGTTTTATCAACTGCTCACGTCTGAATCTTTAGCAGATGCATGGAATCGATATCAAAAAGCACAGCAATTAATAAAAGCCGACCTCGATTTAATTGAAGTGCAAGAACAAGGCGTTTTAGAATTAAAAGAGGAGCGCCAGCAAGTGAGGCAAAAAGAAAAAGAAGCAAAATGGACACGTGATTATTTGAAGTCTCAACGAGATTTATTACAAGAACAAACGTCTTGCCAAAATGAATTGTTAGAAGAGCTTCAATTAAGAGAGAGTGAATTATCGAACGAAGAATCTAAAGTAATGAGCCGTTATGAAGAAAATATGGAACGTCGAGCAGTAATTGAAGAAGAAATGCAACAATT
>JASKZX010000151.1 GCA_030147435.1 Savagea sp.
ACATATGTTCAACGACACCGATGACGTCTTTCCAATCAGCAAAAGGAGTATCTTTCAACTCTTCTAACTTTCTTAAAAAAACGGTCTCTCGGTAATAACGGAAAATGAAAAAAAGAACGAATGAAACGACGAGTACGAGATTTAAATATAAAATACTTTGCATCGAAGCGGTAATACTCATATCGAGTAGTAAAAGCGCATCTAAAAAGAGAAGGACACATAAAAAATAAAAAATCCACGTACGGCGTTCTTTCACATATCCCCACCAAAGGGAGCGTTTCATAACGTCACCGCCATATAACCGAGTCCTTTTTTCGTCACAATCGCCTCATCAAGTGCAATATCAGCAAGTTTTTGACGTAAACGATTCACATTAACCGTTAATGTATTGTCATTGACGAACCGTTCGTCATCCCACAACTTACGAATTAACAAGTCCCGCGGCATAATTTCATCGACGGACTCTACGAGGGCGGCGAGAATGAAAAATTCATTTTTCGTTAAATCGATTACTCGTTCATCTTTCCGGACAGTTCCACTTTTTAAATCGATAATTGCACCATTCCATTCGAGTAAACTCGTCTCTTCTTGTTCATGATACGTATACGTCCGGCGAAGAAGTGCTTGAATTTTCGCTCGTAACACTTCTAAATGAAAAGGTTTTTGGACGTAATCATCAGCACCGAGTTGCATCGCCATGACCATATCCATCGGGTGATCGCGGGAGGATAAAAATAAAATCGGCACTTTCGACACTTCTCGAATTTTGCGACACCAATGAAAGCCGTCATATGCCGGCAATTGAATATCGAGAACGACTAACGCAGGGTCAATCGTCGTAAAATCACTCATCACATCTTCAAAATCAGTGACCCCACTAACGTCATATCCCCAATGTGATAGGTCATCTGCTAATGACTGATAAATAGAAGGATCATCTTCTACGATAAAAATACGAATACTCATCTTCCTGTCCTCCTTTTTCTCATTATAACGGAAGTTCCAGCATAATCTTCGACAGAATAACAATCTTTAAAGTTTTTTAACATACAAAAAGCACGACTCTTGAAAGAGCCGTGCTGTCAAGAAGCGAAAAACAGTTCATACGTAATGAAAAATCCAGCGACGATGAGTAAACCGACATGCATTAACTCAAATTGAAATCGTCCTGTCTTTTCCTTCTGTTCTAATGCTTCTTTCGTATGCAGTTGACAAGTTGTTTTGGAAGGTCCGAGACGTCGTTTTTTAAACAATGCACTTTCCTTCCTTTACACTTATTTTAAAGCTTCTTGAATCCCGTTTGGATCGAATCCGATGACCCAACGACCGTTAATTTCAGTCTGTGGAACACCCATTTGTCCAGTTGTTGCTACGAGGCGTTGACCTGCTTCTGGGTCTAACTGAACGTTTACCTCTTCAAATGGAATCCCTTGTTCTTTTAAGTAGTCTGTTAACATTGTGCAGTATGGGCACGTTGATGTTGTGTAAACTGTTGCTTTTGTCATGATACATTCTCCTTCACTTTATATTGTTACTTAACACTATATACAGCGAGGGGTATATTTTCAAATAGATTGCTCATTTCTTTCTCATTTTTCATTGTAAAAGAGTTGCATTTCTTTTTTATTTGTCGTATTGTTGCCTTAGGGAAACTTTCTTTCCCGAAGGAAACTTGAAAGTGAGGTGACGCAAAAACTATGGCAACATTTCAATTACCAGAATTACCTTATGCAATGGATGCGTTAGAGCCGTATATGGATGCAAAGACTGTTGAAGTACACTATACAAAGCACCATGCAACTTATGTAAACAATTTAAACGCTGCAATTGAAAACTACGACGACTGGAACAAGTTATCGATCAAAGAAATTTTGACGAAAATTGATTCTGTTCCAGAAGAAATTCGTACAGCGGTTCAAAATAATGGTGGTGGTCATTATTGCCACACACTATTTTGGGAGTCAATGTCTCCAAATGGTGGTGGAGAACCAGCAGGCGAATTAAAAGAAGCGATCGAAAAACAGTTTGAGTCTTTTGAAAACTTCAAAGACCTCATGTCCAAAGCTGCGATCGGTCAATTCGGAAGTGGATACGGTTGGCTCGTAATGAACGATAAAGGCGAGCTTGAGATTTTAAGCACTCCGAACCAAAACACACCTTTAAAAGATGGGAAAGAACCACTTTTAATCGTCGACGTTTGGGAGCATGCGTATTATTTAAAATATCAAAACCGACGTCCTGAGTTTTTAGAGAATTGGTGGAATCTCGTCAACTGGGACAAGATCGAAGAGCGTTACGCAGAAGCGAAAAAACGCTTTAGCCTATAATAATACCTCCCCTTATGATTCATTATTTCATCCTACATGATTTTACAAGACCTCTAGTTGGTGGCTAGAGGTCTTTTTTTATGTATATGTCTTCACTCGAAACAACCTTTGACAGAAGTAAGCCTTTAGAGATAAAAATTTGGAATTTTCTTATAGGAAAAGTTGCTTATTCCAATGAGATAGATATACTATTAGTAATACATACCTTAAT
>JASKZX010000034.1 GCA_030147435.1 Savagea sp.
TCTTTCATAATTTGAACGAGTTGGACAGCCGTTAATAAGCCGTCTCCTGTCGTATTGTAGTCGAGGAATACGATATGACCTGATTGCTCGCCACCGAAGTTGTAGTCTCCTTCACGCATCGCCTCAACGACGTAACGGTCACCGACAGCTGTTTGAACACTTTCGATTTCTTGCTTTTCAAGCGCTTTGTAGAAGCCGATATTACTCATCACTGTTGAAACGACTGTTCCTTTTGAAAGCTTCCCTTTTTCGTGTAAATATTTCGCTACGATAAACATAATTTCATCACCGTTGACGATCTTTCCTGTTTCATCGACAGCGATTACACGATCGCCATCACCGTCGAATGCTACGCCGATATGCGCTTCTTTTTCAACGACAAACTCTGCTAACTTCTCTGGGTGTGTCGAACCGACGCCTTCGTTAATGTTACAGCCATCTGGTGTATCTCCCATTGAAGAAATTTCAGCTTCTAAATCAGCAAATAAATGTGTTGCAAGAGAGCTCGTTGCACCGTGCGCACAATCGATCGCTACGTGAATATCTTCAAACGACGTATCGACTGTCTGTTTTAAATAATGAATGTATTTATGTCCACCTTCGAAGTACTCTGTAATTGAACCGACATTTCCACCGATTGGACGTGGCAATTCATCTTCTTCTGCATTTAACAGTTGTTCGATTTCCTCTTCTTGCGCATCTGTTAATTTAAAACCATCTGCGCCGAAAAACTTAATCCCGTTATCTGCCACAGGATTATGTGATGCAGAAATCATGACTCCTGCTTGTGCATTCATTACACGTGTTAAGTAAGCAACACCTGGTGTACTAATGACACCGAGAGTCATTACTTCAACTCCGATTGACATAAGTCCTGCAACGAGTGCACTTTCTAACATTTGACCAGAAATTCGTGTATCACGGCCTACGAGTACTTGTGGTTGTTCTTTTTCATTTTTTGTTAATACGTATCCTCCGATACGCCCTAATCGAAAAGCTAACTCCGGTGTTAACTCTTGGTTAGCAATTCCTCGAACACCGTCAGTTCCGAAATATTTCGTCATATGATTTCTTCTCCTTTTCCATACATAACAATCATTCTTTACTTATTTGTTCTAATTGAACATTGGCTTGTTCTTGAGATAATGTCCATGTAATAAAACGCGGTCCACGTACATTAAGTGTTGATGGATACGTACCAGGCACTTGTAATGCGCCGATTTTTGTAAATACTTGAAAGTCTTTCGCACTTACATTTTTTAAAACCGAATGTTTCCCTGTTGCAGTAATCGTAATCGCTTCTGGTTGTAACACTTTCGCTTGAAATCCTGCTGGAATTTCTTCTAACTGAATCGCAAGGCCATTATACTTTTTTGTTTCAATTTTGTCTTCTACTGCATTCGCTGACACTTCTGTTTCTGTAGAGTCTTCTTGTTCTTCTACAGGTTGTTCTGGAACATCGGTTTCATCTTCAGGAAGCTCATTTTTATCTTCTTGATTTTCTTGTTCTTCTTGTTGTTCTTCTTGTTCTTCGTTCTCATCTTCCTTTTTCCCTAAAACTTTCACTTGTACACGTGCTTGCTCAGGGATTGCTGAAGATATTCCTTCCGGGAGTGTAAACGAAACGTCGTAATCCCCCGAAGCTGTCACTTTCGATAAATCAAGCTCTCCTGTAATTGACTCTATTTTATCTAATGCTTGTTGACTTCCATATAAACGAATCGTTTTCGTCAGCGGCATTACCGCATCTAGTGTCAATCCTTCTTGTAGCTCACCTTTTTCAATGAGTCGAAATAACACTTCTTTACTTTGAGCTTCTACAATGACAGATACGCTCACTTCCGCTGGATGTACTTGTACATCTAATCGATTCAATTCACGATCTAAGGCGAACACTGGAACGACTGCATCGTAAGACTCGGTCACTTCTTCTTTCGGACGTACAGGTGCGCGGACGACATGAATCGACTCGATCACACTGCGAGGTCCTGTAATTTGTACACTTTTTGGTGAAACTTGCATCTCTTTTAAAAGATGATGTTTTCCAATCATTTGTTCATTCATCTCAGGTGTTACATTAAACTTCTCTGTGACACGCTCTTCAATGACGATATCTACTTTCGCTGGGTCAATATTCACTTGAAGTTTATCCGATAAATGTTCATGTTGAAACGCAACAGTATGTACACCGATTGGTAAATTACTCACATCGAGTGATACAGTAAAGTCTTTTAATAATTTCGTCGACTGAACGATATTTGTCGGTCCTTCAATCCGAACATTGACAGTTTCAGGTACACCAGTAACGATTAAATTTTCCTCATCGTAATGAAGTTCAACCGGCACATCATAAATGATGTCGGATGAGTCTCCAACAGGCGTCCAATTTTCAGCATCTTCTTCTGCTCGCACCGAAAAAAACAAAATAAGTGCTAAAACGAGTGCAGTTAGTCGAAGAAACCATGGGCTATCTATAAATTTATCCATCGTTCTTCTTCCCCCATTTCAATAACGACCAATCATCTGTCGTCTCTAATGAGCCGAACCACATTTCAATTAAACGTTCTTCAAACTCTTCCAATGATAAGTTTCGTAAAATATCGCCTTCTGCTGTAAGACTAATTGCTCCTGTTTCTTCTGAGACGACGATCGTTAAAGCATCTGTATCTTCACTTAATCCGAGTGCAGCACGGTGACGTGTCCCTAAATCTTTTGCGATGAACGGACTTTCAGAAAGTGGTAAGTAACAACCCGCTGCGGCAATTCGGTTTTTCTGTACGATCACTGCTCCGTCGTGCAGTGGGGTATTTGGGATAAATATATTAATTAATAACTCTGACGTAATCTCCGCATCAAGCGGTGTCCCCGTCTCAATATATTCACTCAACCCCGTTTCCTTTTCAATGGAAATTAAGGCACCAATCCGACGTTTTGCCATATAGCTCACCGACTTTTTCATCGCAGCTACGAGGCGTTTTCGTTCCTCTTCTTCTTGTGTACCGCTCCGTGCGAACAATCGTCCACGCCCTAGTTGCTCTAATGCACGACGTAATTCAGGTTGGAAGATAATGATCACTGCTAAAAAACCGAATGTAAGCACTTGTTCCATCATCCAACCGAGCGTATCTAAACCGAAAATATCAGTTAAAAATCGCACGATTAAAATGACAAAAATCCCTTTTAACAGTTGAACTGCTTTCGTTCCCTTTATAATCGTGATGAGCTTGTAGAGCACGAACCAGACGAGTAAAATGTCAACGAAATTGCGAACGAGGTCGCTTGCACTCATATCTGTTAAAAATTCCCAACCTGGCATACGTATCCCTACTTTCATTCCGATAATCAATAGTTATATTATAGCATAAGGTACGTACCGATAAACGTCTCATTCTGCCTCTTTTTCAGTTTCTGCTTTCGAGGTGAACATACGTTTCATTTTGTACCATAACCAATCGAATGCACGATCGATTTCTTCGACTTCTCCCGTTACAACAGCAGTAGAAGCCATATATTTTTCCCCTTTAACGACAGCGACATCGCCGTTGACTTCTCCTTCAATACGAAGATTTCCATTACGAACGACTAAATCGCCTTCGATGACTTCACCTTCTGGTACGATGACTGTCTCACCTTCTACGATCAAATTCGGTTGTTTCGTAAAAGCAAATTCATCCGGTGCTCGATATTCTGAAAATAAAAGAGCACTCATCATAAGGACAAAAATTGCAGCTGCTGATGCAAGTGGATATCGGCGAAATATACTACGTTTGATAGGACGCGCTTTTTTTGCCTCGGGTTTCTTTTCACTTTTAATCTTTTTCATCACATCGTGTGTAAATTGATTCGGTAATGAGACTTGCTCTTCTCTCATTTGCTCTAATCGTAAAGTGATTAATCGTAATTCATCGACATGGCGTTGACAAGCAGGACATGAAACAACATGTTCATATGTTTTTTCCATCATTTGATCCGATAATTCTCCATCAACATAATCATGCAGCTGTTCCATCGGCAATTGACATTGTTTCACTCTACTCTCCCCCTCGCTCTAATTCAATAAGTTGTTCACGAAGTAACTCTCTTCCGCGATAAACACGGGATTTCACCGTATTTAATGGTAATTCTAAAATCTCACTGATCTCTTTCAATGAACGCTCTTCCATGTAACGTAAAACGACGGCAGAACGATACGTATCGGGTAATTGTTGCAAAGCATACTGAATTTGTTCACCGAGCTCCATCGAAGCTACTTTCTCTTCTGGGAGGCGTTCTTCTGATTCCATCTTGGCATACATATTCATTCCTTCTGTTCCAGGAATCGTCGCATCCAATGAATAATCTGGTTTTTTCTTTCTTAATTTATCGATACATAAATTCGTCGCGATACGAAAAATCCATGTAGAAAACTTTCGTGACTGGTCGAACTTTTCTAAGTTCATATAAGCACGTAAAAACGCTTCTTGAGCGGCATCTTCTGCTTCTTGAGCATTGTATAAAATTTTATAACAGACGAAATAAACACGCTCTTGATACATTAGAACAATATCTTCATACGCATCATCATTTCCTTGTAATACTTCTTGTATCTTTTTATTTACGAGTTCATCCATTTTTTCAACCTCCGCTCAAATGCGGCTTATTCTTATACGGCTCATCTTGCCGATAAGTTTCATTCAACATTTTTACTTATCATACCACTTCATATGTATTTATAATAAGGCTCTTCTCCACTCTTTTAATAAATTTTCTTTTCAAATAAAAAAGTGTAAGGAAAATTCCTTACACTTCACGCGTTCTTTTAAATTAATGTTTCACCTAATAATGAACCCATTAATGCGACTGCTACGTCTGCGGTTTTATTTTTTTCATCTAAGATCGGATTGACTTCAACAACTTCTGTCGATGTAATGAGTTGAGATTGTTGTAATAACTCCATCGCTAAGTGTGCTTCACGGTAACTAATACCACCTGGTGAATACGTTCCGACACCTGGTGCAAATAACGGGTCAATGACATCGATATCAAGAGAAAGGTGAACGTCTTCTACTTCTTGACTACGTAAATAATCAATCGCACTTTCCATTACTTCTGCCATGCCGTAACGGTCAATTTCGTGCATCGTATACGTTTTAATTCCTAAACGACGGATAAATTCTTTTTCTTCTGGGTCTGCTTCGCGCGTTCCGATAATAACGACATTTTCAGGTTTCACTTTCGGACCTTCTTGATATAAGTTTACGAGTCGTTCGTGTCCTTCACCAAGACTTGCTGCAAGCGCCATCCCATGAATATTGCCAGATGGTGATGTTTCAGGAGTATTTACATCTGTATGCGCATCGAACCAAATAACGCCAAGGTTTTCCACTGTACTTGATAAACCTGCGAGTGAACCGATTCCTAAACTATGGTCGCCCCCAATGACGAGTGGGAAACGCCCTTCTCTTTTCACTCGACTTACTACTTGAGCGAGCTGCTCATTTGCGCGAGCGACTTCTTCTAAATTTTTTAATTGTTCATTTTGTTCTAAGTCTTGAAATGCTGCTGGAACATTAATATTTCCTTCATCAATTACATCATGTCCTAATGCTTCTAAGCGTTTCACAATTCCTGAGTAACGTAACGCACTCGGCCCCATATCTACCCCTCTACGATTTTGTCCGTAATCTAAAGGCACCCCGATAATCGAAATATTTAATAGATCCATTCCCTATCCACTCCTACATGATTTTTGAAAAATTCTTTCTATTCTAACAGTAATTCTTCTCTTACTATTCGTCAACTTCATTTCAAAAGAAAAGCCGTAAGAATAAACTCTTACGGCTCGCTTTTAATGATTAAACTGTTCTTTTAATAAAAATGTACATTCTTCGGCTGGGACCGGTCGGCTATAAAAGTACCCTTGACCGACTTGGCAACCGAGTTCGTGTAAAATTTCAGCTTGTGGTTTCGATTCGACACCTTCTGCAACGACATCTAATCCCGCTGTCGTTGCTAATGTCACAATCGCACTAACAATCGCTTGGCTATCTTTATTTTCATCGATATCTTGAACGAAAGAACGGTCAATTTTCACCGTATCTACAGGTAGTTCTTTAATATAACTAAATGTACTATACCCCGTTCCGAAATCATCAATAGCAACTGAGATCCCTATATTTCGAAGACGTTCTACGGCATTGCTTAACTCTTGACGATCAGCAAATGCGCTCTCTGTCAATTCAATTTCTAATAGCGCTGGATCTAAATCATATTTTTTCAAAGCGGCTCGAACGATATTTTCAATATTTGGATCTTCTAATTGAATCGATGACATATTTACAGCCATTTGGAATCGAGGGTATCCCTCATCTAACCACGCTCGTTTCTGTCGACACGCTTCATTTAAAATCCATTCGCCTAATGGAATAATAATTTTTGTCTCTTCTGCAAGCGGGATAAATTTATCTGGAGCAATTCGTCCAAGATCTGGATGTACCCAACGTACGAG
>JASKZX010000047.1 GCA_030147435.1 Savagea sp.
CCTCCAAACATCTGTTTAAAAACGATTTGGAACTGGTGACGAATCGCACGAAACGTTACATCGAAACGCTCAGTCATTTCTTCATCCATTTCATCCATCGCTTCGAGTAATGTCGCTTTCGCTTCGAGTAAATCATTCCGCTGCGCTGTTAAAAATTGATGACGTTCTTTTACTTCTTCATACTCTTCAATCGCTAGCGGGTTTACTTCTCCTAACGCTCGACGTTTTCCACGAAGTTCATGTAAAAGCTCACGTACGTTTTGAGCATCAAAGTCTTCCTCTGGTCGTTGTAACTGTTCAGCACCATATTTTGTTTTTAATTGTTGCATCGTATGTTGGAAATTCGTTTCTCTTTTCGAGCGCTCAATTTCTAATTTTTGATAAACGTCACGTGCTTGTTCATGTGACTCTTTTTTCGTCTGTAGGCGCTCACTTTCTTGCTGTAACACATTCGTTAACGCATGAAGCTCTTGAGCGATCGCTTCGATACGTTGTTCTTGATGCGTGATGCGTTCTTGCCAATGAACGATCGCTTGTGTAATTTCTTCTTCACTATGGGTAAGCCCTTCTTCTTTTTCGAGCAAGCGACGCTCCTCTTGTAAAGAGGCAATCTTTTCTACTTCGCGTTGAAGATTACTTTTAGCAGATTGGAGTAACTCTTCTTCATAACGGAGTTGCTCTCTCACCGTCAGTTGACGCTCACGTAATGCGCGATGTTGTTCTTCGACTACTTTTTCTTCTTTTCGACCGTCTTGAATACGAATTTCTAAAGCATTGATCGTTTGTTTCGTTCGCTCTACTTTATCTAACGTTTCTCGATGAGTCTTTTCGAGTTCTTTCAATGCTTCTTTCGATTGTTCTAGCGTCAGCTCACGTTGTGTATGTTGCATTTCAAATGCTTTCCAACGCGCTTCTACTGAACGATAGTCCCAATCGTATTGCTGATATGTTTTTTCTTGTTCATCCACTGTTTTCTTTACTTCTTCAACAGTTGCTTGGCGTTGTAAAAATTGTTCATAGGCTTGATTTGCTTCTTCTTTCGTTCGCGCCATTTTTTCTTCCGCTTGTGCAAAAGAACGTTTGTAATGTTCGAGTTGCTTCGTCACTTCTTCATATTCTACTTTTTGACTAAACACTGTCGAACGATTCCGCTTCTGTCCTCCAGATAGAGAACCACCTGCATAAATGACGTCTCCTTCTAATGTGACGACTCGGAATTTATGATGAATCATTTGAGCAATCGTTGTCGCTGCATCTAAATGTTCAGCAACGATTGTCGCTCCGAGTAAATTACGTACGACATTATCATATTTCGCATCATAAGTAGCTAAATCAGCAGCTACCCCGACGAACCCTTCAACATCAGATAAACGTTGAACGATCGCTCGTGGAATGACGCGTGGACGGATCGTATCGAGCGGTAAAAATGTTGCGCGTCCGCCTCGACTCGTCTTTAAATATTGAATCGCTCGCTTCGCATCATTTGTCGTCTGCGTCACGATATGTTGTAATGCATTACCTAAAGCAGTATCAAACGCATCCATATATTCAGCAGGAATATGTAATAATTGAGCAATCGCTCCTTCAATTCCTGTCATGTTTGGAGCTTGTAATACATTTTTTACACCGCTATAAAAACCGGTCATTTCCTCTTGTAAACGTGCAAGAACTGTTTGACGCTGTTCTAACTCATACATTTGTTGTTGCGCTTGACGATACACTGTTTGTTGGCGATCGTATTGTTCTTTTTTCTCATCTGCGATTTGTTTGAACTGTTCCGTCGCTTGTATTTGTTCTTCTAACTGCTTTCGAACTTGTGCGACTTTACTTTTCGCTTCTTCCCACTGTTCTTTAGCTCGGTCATAATTCTTTTTTAACGCTTGACCTTCCTCGCTCGTTTCTTCATTTAACGTGCGATCGCGAACAGATTGCTCTTTCAATGCTTCCATACGGTGACGGATGTTTGCTTCTTCGTTCAATGCTTCGATATAAATCGCTTGTTCTTTATTAAGACGCGCTTCAATCTCTTCTACTGACTCATGCATCGACGCACGTAATACTTGCATTTCAGCAGTAATTGCTTCGTGCTTTTTTCTCAACTCTGTAACGATGCGCTCTTTTTCTTCTACTTTTTCTTTATAAGCTGCTTCAAGTTTTTTTACTTCTTGAAGTTGTTGTTCTAAACGAGTCGTTTCCTCTTCAAATCGTTGCTTCTTTTCAATTCGAACGAGTTTTTTTCCTTCCCAACGTTCTAATGTCGTTTTCGCTTCTACGTGGCGATCGTAAAGTGTCGTACGTTCTTTTTCTAACGTTTCTTTTTTCGCTTCAAGTTGTGACACTTCACGCTCAAGAGTAGCTAAATCATGTTCACTTTCTGCATGACTTTCTTTCCACGCTTGCTCTTTTTGTTGAAGCTCTGTCAATTGTTCATGCAACCGAAGTGCTTCATACGTCAATAGTGCTTGGTCGTTCACTCGAATTTCTTCATCTAATTGTTTTGCTTTTTTCGCTCGAGTGGCCTGTTCTTCTAACGGCCCAATTCGATGATCTAACTCTGTTAAAATATCTAATACACGATCTAAATGTTCTTCTGTATTTTCAAGCTTTCTTTCAGCATCCATTTTTCTCGTTTTATATTTTAAAACACCCGCTGCTTCATCAAAAATCAAGCGACGTTTCTCCGGAGGGCTATTTAAAATTTCATCGACACGCCCTTGCGAAATAATCGAAAACCCTGACTTTCCTAATCCTGAATCTAAAAAAGCATCTTGAATATCTTTTAAACGGCAAGTTTCACCATTTAAAGAATATTCACTATCTCCTGAACGATATAAAGAACGTGCCACTTCAATTTCTGTAAATTGCAACGGGAATAACCCGCTACTATTATCTAATACGAGCTTTACTTCTGCTCGATTCGATCGACGACGGGTTTCACTCCCTGAAAAAATAATATCTTCCATTTTTGCTCCGCGTAGAGACTTTGCAGACTGCTCACCAAGCACCCAACGAATCGCATCGATAATATTACTTTTTCCACTTCCGTTCGGACCGACGACAGCTGTAACACCCGGTACAAAATCGATGACGGTACGATCGGGGAACGACTTGAAACCTTGAATTTCAATTCTTTTTAAAAACATCGTTATCGCTCCTTCTTGCGCATATCCATCTGTTGAATCGCTCGCCGAGCAGCTTCTTGCTCCGCTTCTTTTTTAGAGCGCCCAACACCTTTTCCTAAAACATCTTCTCCGATCCGAACGATTGTTACAAACTTTTTCGCATGGGCTGGACCTTGCTCATCGACAATTTCATAATGAAGCGTTCCTTCATTTTTTTGTTGAACGATCTCTTGCAATTGACTTTTATAATCCATCACATGCGAAAAAGTACCGTCTGCGATTTTCGGAAACACAAAGCTTTGTAAAAATTGAATGACTGTCGGCATTCCTTGGTCAATATATAAAGCTCCGATAAACGCTTCAAATACATCTGCAAGTAACGCGGGACGTTCTCTTCCGCCGGTTAATTCTTCTCCTTTACCTAACAAGATGTATCGACCGAAGTTTAACTCAGTAGAAAATAAGACGAGCGATGACTCACAGACGATTGCTGCACGCAACTTCGTTAATTCTCCTTCACTCATATTCGGCTTATGTTCATACAAGTATTGAGACACGCCGAGTTCTAATACGGCATCTCCTAAAAATTCGAGTCGTTCATTGTCTGAAAATAATCGACCTCGATGTTCATTAACGTACGATGAGTGGGTAAATGCCGTATGCAGCAACGATTGATCAGAAAAATAAATATTTAATTCTCGTTGCATCTGTTGAAACATTTGTTGCTTTTCTTCTGGTAGCGAACTACGCGATTTGCGCATTTCTTCTTTTTTACGTGAGCGCATGTCGTTCTTCCTTTCTAAAACTATTATCTTTTTTATTTTACATTGTTCTACGCTTCGTTGCAAAAAAAGAAAGGGACACTCGTAAAAGTCGCATACATTGCGCTTCATTACGATTATCCCTTACTTAGCGTATTCATTATTGCAAGTTTTCTTCGATGTATTTTACAGCATCACCTACAGTGACGATCTGCTCTGCATCTTCATCAGAAATTTCTGTATCGAACTCCTCTTCAAGCTCCATTACGAGTTCAACTACGTCTAATGAGTCTGCATCTAAATCATCACGGAATGAAGCATCTTCTGTTACGTCGCTTTCTTCTACACCGAGACGATCAACTACCACTTTTGATACACGTTCAAATGTTGACATTCTTTTCACCTCCTTATAAGAGAGTAATCAAAAACAAATGAAATAGCAACCGTTACATCACCATACCGCCATCAATATGAAGCGTTTGCCCTGTAATATATCGCGCATCTTCTGACAATAAAAAGGCCACTGCTTTTGCAACATCTTCTGGCTGTCCTAATTGTTGCATCGGAATGACTTGTAACATTGCTTCTTTTTGTTCATCTGTTAACACATCCGTCATATCTGTTTCAATAAACCCTGGTGCAACCGCATTTACTTGAATGTTGCGGCTTGCGAGTTCTCTTGCTGCTGATTTCGTAAGTCCGATAAGACCTGCTTTTGCTGCTGCATAGTTTGCTTGTCCAGCATTTCCCATTACTCCTACGACAGAAGCGATATTGACGATACGTCCTGCACGTTGACGCATCATCGTACGTGTCACTGCTTTCGTCGTTAAAAAGGCACCTTTTAAGTTAATGCGTAACACATCGTCCCAATCTTCTTCTTTTAAGCGCATAAGTAGCATGTCGCGTGTAATTCCTGCGTTATTCACGAGAAAATCGATCGCTCCGAATGTCTCTTTCGTCGCTTTTACCATCGCGTCGACTTCTTCTGCATTCGAAACATCTGCGCGGTAACTCATCGCTTCTACACCGTATGTATCTTTGACGAACTGAACGACTTCGTTCGCTTTTTCTTCATTACCACTGTAGTTGACAACGACATTTGCGCCACCTTTTGCGAGTTCTTCAGCAATCGCTCGACCAATGCCTCGCGATGCACCTGTGATAATTGCTACTTTCCCTTCAAAACGTTTCATTTTGTTTCCTCCTTCAGTTGTTCAACGACTTCGTGGAATGACGTTTCATCTTCAATCGTATAAACGACTGCTTTTCGGTCAATTTTACGCATTAACCCCTTTAATACACGTCCTGGACCGCATTCAATGAAATGAGTAACGCCTTCGTTAAGCAATGTTTGCATCGAACGCTCCCATTCAACAGGTGAATATAACTGTTCAACGAGTCCTTCTCTCACTTCGTCCACTGATGACGAAATCGATGCATCGATATTTTTTACAAGTGGCGTACGTAAAGAATGCCACGTCATTTTTTCAAATGTTTGTTTTAAACTTTCTGCTGCACCTTTCATTAAATCTGAATGGAACGGTCCACTCACATCTAATGGAATGACGCGTCGCGCACCGTGAGTCGGTAATTTTTCTTGTGCTTCACTAATTCCTTCTTTCGTGCCAGAAATGACGATTTGCCCCGGCGAGTTCATATTCGCTGGTTGAACGAGGTGACCATTTGCTGTAATAGCAGCTGTCACTTCTTCAATCATCGCTCGGTCGCCACCGATCACTGCTGCCATTGCTCCCTCGCCTTTTGGTACCGCTTCTGTCATATGGCGTCCTCTTTCATAAACGGTTTGAACACCATCTTCATAAGATAAGCCACCGCTTGCTACGAGCGCTGTATATTCTCCTAAGCTATGGCCTGCTACGAAGTCGGGAGTAATTCCTTCTTGCATCAGTTTATCTGCAATCACTGCACCTACTGTTAGTAAAGCAGGTTGCGCATGATACGTCTCCGTTAAGACTTCTTGTGGGCCTTCAAACATACACTCACGTAACGAAAAAGGTAATACTTGATCGGCACGCTCAAAATAATGATCGATTTCAGGGAAAGTGCTTCCCATTCCTACAGTTTGTGCCCCTTGTCCTGGAAATAAAAATGCTATTTTCACTCAGTATCTTCCTTTCGAATCGTTGCTTCGATCATTGATACGACGTCTTCTTTTACCATCGTTTCCGCTTGACGAATCGCATTAAACATCGCTTGCTCATCTGAAGAGCCGTGTGCTTTAATGACAGGTCCACGTAACCCGAAAAGACCCGCTCCGCCATGCTCTTTATAATCGAGACCACTTGCTGCTTTTTTCAAATCATTTTTTACGAGTAATGCGCCGATTTTCGTTTTCGTAGATGACATAAAGACATCTTTTAACATCGATAAAATATGAAGAGCTGTCCCTTCTAATGTTTTTAATACCATGTTTCCGGTATAACCATCCGTGACGACGACATCTGCGACACCATCTAATAAATCACGTGATTCGACGTTTCCGATAAAATGAATGGGCGCATCTTTTAGTAAAGCATACGCTTCTTTTGTCAATTCATTCCCTTTTCCTTCTTCGGTTCCGATATTTAATAAACCGACCGTCGGACGTTCAATACCACGCACTTTTTCTGCATAAATACTTCCCATAATCGCAAACTGTAATAAATGTTCAGGTTTGCTATCAGCATTTGCACCGACATCGAGCATTAAAAAGCCTTTTCCGTCCATCGTCGGCATAACCGGAGCAAGCGCTGGGCGATGAATTCCTTTAATTCGACCCGTAACGAATAACCCTGCAGCCATTAACGCTCCTGTATTTCCTGCAGAGACACAAGCGTCTGCTTCCCCTTTACGAACCGCTTCTGCTGCTCGAACCATCGAAGAATCTTTCTTCTTTCGTACAGCTCGTACCGGCTCGTCTTCTCCTGTTACGACTTCTGTACAATGAATAATTTGTAACCGGTCGTCATCGATCATTTCGCCATCGAGAACGGGTAAAATTTTCGCTCGATCTCCATATAACTGAATACGGAGATCTTTATTTTCTTTTAATCGGAGGAGTGCTCCTTGTACTTGTGCTTTTGGTGCGTGGTCTCCTCCCATTGCATCTACTGCGAT